>JAJPJU010000234.1 GCA_021324035.1 Spartobacteria bacterium
TCCAGAATGTGGTCGATCTGGTAGCCATGCTCGGACGCGTTCGGCGGCTGCCCGAGAAATTCGTTAATGAGCGCGAGATTAATCATTGTCGTCCAAATCTTCGATGAGCTGCTCATGCGGCGGAGTTGGCATCCGGCCGTGCCGCCAAATTTTGAAACTGAATGCTCCGATTCCGCCGAGCACCGACATGACCGCGCCAAATAGAAACCAGATCGCAACCGCCATGTGCTGGGTCGATTTCCCATCTTTGGCGCCGTAACAAAATGGACACGCGCTCGCCTGTTGAACGGCCAGCACGATGAGAAGGCCCAAAGTCGCGAACAACTTTTTCATGTGATGATGCGCAGCCGCTTCATTTTCCGATAAAACCAGACGCCATAAATCACCAGCGCAAGCGCGCAGGCAAACGACGCAATTGCCCCGGCCAGATAAACCGGCGCGCCTTCAACGAGATTCACCCACACGCACCATCCGCCCACACCGAGCGCCAGAAGCGTCGAGAAAATCACGAAAACAATATGGAAAGCTTTGAGTGACATTTAACGCGTAATCGGGTCGTACCAAGCCAGATAAGTGAGCCAGAAAAGACCGAGGACAAAAAAGCCGGTAAAAATCAACACTCGATAAATCAGCCGCTTTTCCGCGGCCAGGTGCATAAAGATCAGCGCCACCAGGCTGACTTTGAAGGCAGCGACTATCAAGGCGACCGCGATGTTTAACTTTCCGCTAGTTGCCGGCGAAATATGGATGTGAAAAAGCCAGGCAAAGAACCCGCCGAAATCGACGTAGGATAACGCGACGGTAAGAAGTGTAAAAAAGAGCAGTATCGCTCCGACAATCAAATATCGCGACACGTGCTGATGCACGCCGTGAGCGTATTCCTCGTGTTCTGCTGGATCCTGAGCAATATCGGGCGGGTTATTCATCGTTAAAGCAAATAGAAAAGCGGGAAGACGAAAATCCAGATCAGATCTACAAAGTGCCAGAACAATCCGGCGACTTCGACCCGGTTGGCAAGATGTTCCGGGTTGCGCTGGTAAACTTTTTTGCTGACCGGCAACCACATATAGAGAAACACCAGAACGCCGCCGAGGACGTGCGCGCCGTGCAATCCGGTGATCGTGAAGTAACTGGCGAAATACGCGCTGTGCCACGGGCCGAAGGAATCCATTCGTTCGACATCGGCCTTTTCGATCTTCGCAACTTTATCAGTGGCCGGCAGCGGAATGAAATGGGGCCGATCGTTCGACGGATTGTCCGGATCAGCGTTTACCGGATCCAAAGCGATTTCGTATTCCTTAACGTTCGGGTCGGTCAGGGCCTCGTGATTTTCCAGGTGACCGGTGATTTCGATCCGCGGTTCGAGACCTTTTTCGTCCCGACGATGATTTCCGAGATATTGCTCGTACTTTTCGCGGGCTGCTGGCTTAATAAAAACGCCGTAGTGCGAAAACTTCTGTGGCCACTCGAAATAAAGTTTTACGAACAAGAAAATGATCCCGCACGAAATCGTCGCGAGCATGTACCACCAATAGGCGTTATAGCGCCGCATTTTGAGCGCGGCCCAGGCCAGCACAACGGTCACCGACGACAAAATCAGAACGGCGGTATTCATCGTTCCAATGGGCACGTTGAGCAGGCCATGCGGCCATTCGCCTGGCTGGGCGTCGAGCCGGAGGAAAACGTAGGCGGAGAACAATCCGCCAAAGAGCATTACCTCAGAGGCCAGAAACAGCCAGATACCGATCTTCGCGTTCCACAGACCGGTATCCGGTCGAGTGGAGATTGTGTAAGGGATTTCCATTCGTTAATGCACCAGCGCCGGTTCGGACGTTTTCCGTGATCGTTCTGAGGGGTCGACCGGTTCGTTTTGCATGGTGAAGTCTTTATCGCGGCCGGGCAGACTGTATTCATAAGGCCCGCGATAGGCGACCGGAGTGGTCACAAAATTTCCGTGCGGCGGCCGATTCGGCGCCGTCCATTCGAGAGTGGTGGCTTCCCACGGATTGTCGTTCACTTTCTTGCCGTGTTTGATGCTCCAGAAGAAATTGATGATGAATGGAATCTGGGCCAGTCCCATGATCCACGCGGCCCAGGAGATCGGTGTGTTCCACTGAAAGCCGCTCAGTCCCCAAATGTGTTCGCCGGCCAGCGTCCAACCCTGGCCGCCATCGTACCAGCGACGATGCATGCCGAGCATGCCTTGTAAAAACATCGGCAGAAAAATTACGTTCATGCAAATCAGGGACGGCCAGAAATGGACCTTGCCCCAGAATTCGCTCATCATTCGGCCGGTCGCTTTCGGGTACCAATAATAAATGCCGGCAAACAAGCCGAAGATCGTTCCAGGCGCGACGATGTAGTGGAAATGCGCGATCACATAGTAGGTATCGTGCAAATAAAGATCGGCTGAATTAAACGCCAGTGGGATGCCGGTAAGTCCGCCAATGCCGAACATTGGCAGGAACGCCGTGACCCAGAGCATCGGAACGTTGAAGCGAATCGATCCTCCCCAGAGCGAAATGAAGAACGCGCTCAAGATGATCACCGACGGAATCGAGATCAGGAGGGTCGTAGTTTGGAAAAACGCGCTCACGGTCGAACCCATTCCGGTCAACCACATGTGGTGCGCCCAGACGATGAACGAGAGAAACCCGATCACGAGCACGGAAAAAACGAGCGATTTGTAACCCCAAAGCGGTTTGCGCGAATTGTTGGCCAGAATTTCGCCGACGATTCCGAAAGCAGGCAGAATTAAAACGTAAACTTCCGGGTGGCCCAGAAACCAAAACAAATGCTGCCACAACAGCGGACTTCCGCCGCCGCTGATATGAAGCGGAGCGCCATTAACGATCATGCCCGCGGGCAGGAAAAAGCTGGTCGCCGCCGTGCGATCCATCAACTGCATGATGATTGCCGCCTCGAGCGGAGGAAACGCGAGCAAAAGCAGAAAGGCGGTTACGAATTGGGCCCAGACAAAGAACGGAAGGCGCATCCAGGTCAGGCCCTTGGCGCGCAACTGAATAATCGTGGTGATGAAATTGACCGCCCCGAGCAGCGACGACGTAATCAAGAAGATAAAGCCGATCAACCAGAGCGATTGGCCGTTAAAGATTAGGTTAAAGCCCGGGCCTTTATCGGAAATGTCCGATAGCGGCGTATAAGACGTCCATCCTCCCTTGGCTGCGCCACCGGGAACAAAAAAGCTGATCAACATGATCGCGCCACCGACCGCGAACGCCCAGAAACTTGCCGCGTTCACTTTTGGAAAAGTCATGTCCGGCGCCCCGATTTGAAGGGGCACGACGAAATTGCCGAACGCGGCGAACGCCAGTGGAACGACGCCGAGGAAGATCATGATCGTTCCGTGCATGGCGCCCAGCGAATTATAAAATTCGGGCGTCATTTTGCCGTCCGGCATGCTGTTGGCCCCAAAAATGAGAGGCAAAAATTTGCCGATCAGCGGCAGGGGCTGGCCGGGATAGGCCAGTTGCCAGCGCATCATCATCATGAGCGTAAAGCCGAGGAACAAGAAGACCAGGCCGCAAAGACCATATTGAATGCCGATGACTTTGTGGTCGGTGGAGAAAATGTATTTTCGCCAAAAACCGAGCTCGTGATGCTCGTGTTCGTGCCCTGCTTCGTGATGATGTTCGGCGTGCGTTTCGCCCGTCGCGCCGAAGCCGTGCGAAGGCGGAAGAGAAGTGGAATCGTCCATTTTCGGGAAAAGTTACCCGTTCAATATTGAGAGGGAAAGCCTCATTGCAAAGTCCGAAATTGATCGGTTGGCAGCCTTTTTTCGGCCGTAATTCGCTGAATTTTTATACCAGATACCCAAATTTCAGCAAGGAATCCCGCCCCACCTCTTCCAGCCTGGCAATCAGCGGCGCCGGATAACTTCGCCAGCGCTGCAGGGTCGCAGGCGGCGAAATCTCGGCCCGGGCAATCGGCTCCGGATCCACCCGCGCACCCAGAAAATTCATGACGTGCGCCGTAGTCTCGACCGGACGGGCGCAAAGATCTTCGAACCGGATGAGCAGATAATTGTCGCGCAAATCACTTTCGCCGAATTTTGCCGCACGAAGATTTACCCGGGCCCATAACAACATCGCGCGCTCAGGAGTCGAACGAAACAGCCGTTCGCGCCAGGTGAGGATCGCGCCCGCGTGTTTTCGAAGTTGATTTTGATTGGCCGAAAGGACCATGTCACACCCGTCCCGCAAAACGTGAATGAATTTGAGATTTGGAAGTTGGCGGTGCAAAAACGGCAGCAAATAAATGCTCCGCGGCGCTTTCCACCCCCAGCGGGTTTCGGTCCGCAGATTCGCAGGATGATGGCGCTCGAGCGCGGCCTGAAATTCTCGTTCCATCTGTCCGGCTTGCGTTTTCGGCAGCGATTCGCCGCGAAGTTCCGCCGCGACAAACGGATTAATCCATCTCTCGTGGAACGAATAAAACTCCAACGCGTCCTCCGCCGAATTCAAGTTGCGGCCCAAATCGTAACCGGCATGGCGCGCGAGTCGCGCGATCACCCGTGTTCCCGAACCACCCGTTGCGCCGATCACCAAAGGTCCAGACATCGTTACGGCTCCAAAATCAGCGTTCGCTGCGCAAGTTCCACGATTTCGACAGGCGCGATTGCGAAATTTCCGGTATGGCGCCCCCCGCCTTGTCGTAATGCGAGGTGTCGTTGAACAGCGTCAATCGCGCGCGAGTCGCGTCCCGAAAATCAACAATGTTCAACGCGGCCGGCTTCTGATCGAGGTTATCGCGATAGCGGCGCGGGTCGAATCCGAGAAGAGAACTCAACAACAGACGAATCGTCGCCTTGTGAGAAACCAGGAGAAAATTTTCACCGCAATCGCAATGGTATCGCACCAAATCAATCAGGACCGGCAATGCTCTGGCTGTAACGGCCAAACCGCTTTCGCCGCCCTGCGGTGCGAATGTGTATGGGTCCTTTTCCCATTCCGCAGCTTCTTCGGGGAATTTCTGTTCCACCTCGCGTCTCGTCATTTGCTCCCACCGGCCGTGATTTATTTCTCGAAGACCGTCCCGAATCTGAATGTTGAGATTGTGCGGGGCCGCGAGAATTTTCGCAGTTTCGACCGTCCGTCCCAACGGCGAGGCATAAACCGCCGTGATTCTTTCGTGACTCAACCGTTCGGCTAACCGCCGGGTTTGTTCGCGGCCTTCATCAGAAAGTTCTACATCAGTCGCGCCGGCAAAGCGATCTTCCGCGCTCGCCACCGTCGCGCCATGCCGCACCATAAAGACTCGGGTGACGGATATCATTGTTGGCCGTCCATCGCGTAAATCCGGCGAAAAGGCAACGCTCACACCGGCGATGCCGATTGTGGGAAAGAAAACCGAATGTCAGCGCTCGATTTCGGGCAGAGTTGGAGTGGCCGCGTAAAAAACAATCGGGATCACAACTGCCGCAATAGCCGCCGCAATCGTCAAAAGATTCATGATCCAGCGAATGGCCGGAGCGCTGACATTAAGGGTGAGTCCCGTAATAACGAGAGGAATCAGGACCAGTAGGGCTCCGGCTTCGCAGGTCAAGAAGCGGCGGAACTTCATTTGTTTGCGACGCTTTGCCGCAAGCTCGTAACCATTGTCCGCGAACATTTCGAAAAGTTCAGTCTGCGACTTCGGAGCTACGGGCGGAGAGGGTTTTGGAGCCGGTGGTTTCGGCTTCGGCTGAACCGGCCTTGCTTGATTCGCAGGAACGGCGGGCGGACGCGGCGGAGGAGGCTGAACCGGTTTTTGCAAAACCGGAGCAGGCTGAGCGGCACGAGGCGCGGGCGCCGCTTGTGGCGGAGCAGGACGAGGGACCGCCGCCAGGCGTGGCTGAACCGGACGGGGCGCCGGCATAGACTGTGGCGGCGGAGCGGGCTTCGGCGCCGTCATTGGAATTACGTTCTGCGCCGGACCAGGCGACGGCGGCGGTTGATGCGCGCCATTGCCGTTGCCGTTCGCACCATTGCGATTCGGATCCAGCGGAGCGGCTCGATTGTTCCACCGCACTTTTGGTTTCAAGGTCGGTGGCAAAGCAATTTTTCGAACTGGCGCTTCCTGGACCTTGGGCGGAGGCGCATGAGCGCGGCGAAGCGCCGGATTGGGTGCTGGTGTTGGCGCAGGCCGGGCCGGAGGAGGCGGCGGCGCTTTAGCTTCCGGTACTTTGGGTTCCCACGATTCTGAATTGATCTCCGGCTCGACGACGGGCTTATTCATTACGCGCGGCAGCAGTGCCTGAACACGGCGCAGCACGGGATTCGGTTCACGAGGACGCGGTGGCGGTGCTTTGACTTGCGGCTCTTCCGGCTCCCAAATTTCCGACGCGACTTCCGGCTCCGGATTCGGCGCCGTTGCGATCACAGGATCCGGTTCCCACGCTTCGGCAACGACCTCCTGCTCCGCGACAGGCTCAGCAAAAACTTCGAGCTCAGGTTCCGGCTCGGGATCGGGCAACGCAACGATTGCGGGTTTCTTGACCGCTTTTTCCGGTTCAGGCTTCTGTTTTGGCTTACGCGAGGGCGTGACTGTGCTCGTGAAATGATCCGGAAAACTATACGATTCACTCGGGATCAGAGACATAACGGCCAGCGGGTGGGAGTTAATCTTTAGCGATTCCCTTTTTACGAGTCAACCTAAACATCTAGAAAACGTGAGATTGGACCATTCAGGGTTAAGGTTTTGGCGTGGGAAATAATCCTACACCGCGCGCCATCATCCACCTCGACATGGATTGCTTTTACGCGGCGATCGAAGTCCGCGACCGTCCGGAATTGAGGGGCAAACCGGTCGGAGTTGGAGGCGCGCGCGACCGGCGTGGTGTTCTGACGACATGCAATTATGAAGCGCGCGCATTCGGAGTGCGTTCGGCAATGCCGACCTTCATGGCCCTCCAACGCTGCCCGCAGTTGATCGTGTTGCCGACGCGGTTCGATGTTTACCGGCGGGAGGCCGCGATCGTTCGTGAAATCCTGCATCGTTTCACCTCTTTAGTGGAACCGCTCTCACTTGATGAAGCCTATCTCGATGTCACTTCGTATCCCGCTGCTCCAGGACCGCTCGCTCAAACGATTCGCGATCTGATCTTTCAAAAGACGCAGTTAACTGCGTCCGCCGGAATTGGACCAAACAAACTGATCGCTAAAATCGCGAGCACGATGCGCAAGCCCAACGGCCAATTGGAAGTCGCCGCAGCCGAAGTTCCCGAGTTCATGACGAATCTTCCCGTCCGCGAAATCTGGGGAATCGGTGAGAAAACTGAAAAGCGATTGCAGGAACTTGGCGCCCGGACCTGTGGCGAGCTTCAGCGATTCACCCGCCCTGAGCTGGTCGAACTCTTCGGCAAATTTGGCAGCGAACTGTTCGATCTTTCCCGCGGAATTGATGACAGGCCGGTGGAACCCGACCGCCCGAGGAAATCGCTCAGCACCGAGGAAACTTTCGTGAACGATCTCGAAACGCTGGAGCAATGTGAAGAACGTCTCGGCGAATTGTTCGAAGAGTTGATGGCCGACCTCGCCCAGAAAGAAACCGAACGGCGCGTTTCCAAGATCTTCGTGAAATTAAAATTCGCGGACTTCGCGCGGACAACAGCGGAGCGGGCCGGACTTGAACCAACTCTTCCGGCGTTCCAGTCGTTGTTAGGGGAAGCCTTCGCCCGAACCGGCAAGAAAGTGCGCCTCATCGGGATTGGAGTTCGCTTTTCGGAAAGTGAACGTGAAGAACTACAGATGCCCCTCTTTTCGGACTGAGCGTCTAGCCGTGGAAGATCCGGGTTAGAACAAGAGCCGCGATTCCGACGCCCACGGCAACCGCGATCCCCCACTCTTTCTTCGTCAGAAGCTGGTCGCGATTCTCGGCATTGGGAATGGTGACTTCGCCGTTGTTTTCGATCACGTCCATCGCGTCATCGCAAAGTTTTCGGATGTCCGCCGGCATTTGGTTTTCGCTGGTGAATGACTGGCCGTTCACCACGAATCTTTTGCTTACCACCGTTCCTTGGTGGAGTGCTTTTTCGTAAGCCTGACGAACATCGGGCGGCAAATCAGCCGGACTGGAATATTCCTGGCCGTTAAACCGGATCTTGCTTTTCAGCGTGACGCTCACTGCTGGCCGAATGATAGCATTTCACCTGCCAGCCTCTCTCAGGCGCCGTTTGTTGTGTTAAATTGCCGGCCTGGTGATCAGTAAAAATGCCAAACAACGTTTTCGAGCGACTGGCTGCGATATCCATTTCGACAATCTGAGCCGGCAGCTTTACGCGACCGACGCGTCGATTTATCAAATCGAGCCGCTCGGAGTTGCCTTCCCCGCCAGCGCCCAGGAGGCGAGCGCGATAATTCAGGCGGCCGCGGACGAAAATATTTCGGTCACACCTCGCGGAGCCGGCACGAGTTTGGTAGGCAACGCGATTGGCGACGGGTTGATCGTGGATTTTTCGCGACACAATCGAAAAATCGACAGCCTGAACCTTGAAAAGCGTTCAGTTCGCGTCGGGGCCGGCGTTGTCCTCGACCAGTTGAACGCTTTTCTCAAACCGCACGGCTTTTGTTTCGGCCCCGACGTGGCAACCAGTTCGCGCGCGACGATCGGCGGCATGATCGCCAACAATTCGTCGGGTGCGCGCGTGCCGGTTTACGGAACGACCGCCGATCACGTTCTCTCGACCGAAATCGTTTTGGCCGATGGACGAATTATGACTATCGGTCCGGAGAACGAATCGTTCGCCGACGAACGGGCCAGGATCGACAGGCTGGTGCGCGCACACGCCGCCGAGATGGCCGAGCGTTGGCCCCCAGGCTTGCTGAAGCGGTGGCCGGGTTACGGCATCGAACGATTTTCTCGCCGGCCAAACAATTTGAATGAAATTCTCGCCGGAAGCGAAGGCACCCTGGCCGCAATTTTTTCAGCCGAACTAAAAATTTCGCCGATCCCGCGCGAGAAAGGCCTTGGCCTGATTTTTTTCGATTCCGTGATGGACGCGATGCAGGCAACGGTGGAATTGCTCGATCTCAAACCTGCAGCAATCGAGCACATCGACCGTCCCCTGTTGGATCAAACCAAAGATCAGCGGCATTTCCAGGCCGCGCGGGATTTGATGGAACTCGATTCCAAACCGTGCGAAGCGATCCTGCTGGTCGAATTCTACGACGACGTCGACGAACGGCTGGCGATGCTCGAATCGCGAAGGCTCGGATTGCGAGTCAAGATTTGCCGCGACCAAAATGAAATGGACCTCGTCTGGTCGGTTCGCAAAGCAGGCTTGTCGCTGGTGACCGGGTGCATCGGTCCCAAAAAACCGGTCGCCTTCATCGAAGACGCCGCGGTCCGTCCCGCCCAATTACCTGATTACGTGCGCGGGTTGCAATCGATCATGAAATCGCTTGGCCTCGAAGCGAGCTATTACGGCCACGCTGCCAGCGGGCTGCTTCATGTTCGGCCCGCGCTCGATCTTCATACCGCAGAGGATCTGAAAAAATTCCGGCTGGTGGCCGACCAAACGTCCGCGCTCGTTCGCCAATTCAAAGGTTCGCTGTCCGCCGAACACGGAGTCGGCATCGCGCGAACCGAGTACATGCGCGACCAACTCGGGGACGCGCTTCTGAACGTCATGCGGGAGATCAAGCAGACCTTCGATCCAAAAAACATTTTCAATCCGGGAAAGATTTTCGGGTTCGCCTACCGGATCGACAACCATCTCCGGAATAATTTCACGCGACCAATCGAGCTGCCGTTCGAGCCGCGACTCGCCTACGCGTTTAAAGATCGATCGTTCATTGGCAACCTCGAGCAGTGCAACGGTTGCGGCGGCTGCCGCAAAGACACGCCGATCATGTGTCCCACATTCATCGCCACCGCCGACGAAGTCATGTCGACTCGCGGCCGCGCCAACATCATCCGGCGCTCGCTGGAGTTGAAAGCCAACGGCCACGATCCGCTAAAATCCGCGGAACTGGATGCGGCGCTCAGCAATTGTTTGTCCTGCAAGGGTTGCACACCAGAGTGTCCATCGAACGTCAATCTCGCCCTGTTGAAGGCGGAAATGCTGCACGCGCGCTGGAAACGCGATGGCTTGCCATTGCGAGAACGTTTTTTCAGCAAGGTCGACTTGTTAGGCCGGCTCGGGTCCGCCGCGCCATGGCTCGCCAACGCAATGGCCAATTTTGGACCCGTTCGCGCGTTACTGGAGAAAACGCTCGGGATTTCGGCAAAACGATCGCTACCGCATTACGCGCGAGAACGATTTGATAAGTGGTTCAAACATTGTAGCGGCGGTCTACGAGCGCCGGACGGCGCTCATAGAGCGCCGCTACAGAAAAGAGGCAAAGTGATTCTTTGGGACGACACGTTCGTTCGTTATCACGAACCCAACATCGGAATCGCAGCCGTCAAAGTCCTCCAAGCTCTCGGTTTTGAAGTCGAATTGTTGGCAAATCGGAAATGCTGCGGCCGCCCGGCCTTCAGTCAGGGAAATCTTGATGCCGCAGCCGAGTCAGCTCGCCACAACATCGAGCTTCTGTCTTCTCAACAGCTCAACGACTCAACAACTCAACAATCGGCCCCGCCGATTATTTTTCTCGAGCCGTCCTGCTGGTCGATGTTCCTCGAGGATTATCGTGAGTTGAAAATCGCGAACGCGGAGAAAATCGCGGAACGCTGCGTTTTGTTCGAAAAGTTTGTCGATGATTTTTTGGAAACCGAGCCAGACGCCCTCCGATTCAAGGAACGCGATACTCAGGTGGCAATTCACGCTCATTGCCATGCCAAATCGCTGATTGATCCGGGGTTCATGTCCCGTCTAGCGGGACGATTGCCCGGGCGTCATGTCACTCTGCTCGATACCGGGTGTTGTGGAATGGCGGGCGCATTTGGCGCGCTGGCAGAAAAATACGAACTATCGAAACAAGTTGCCGGCGATCTTCTTCGTAAAATCGATCACCGGCAGCCCGATGTTGTGGTGGCGTCAGGAACCAGTTGCCGCCATCAAATTGTCGATCTCACCGACCGTTGGCCAAAACACATGGCCGAACTGCTGGCCGACGCGATCGCGTGAATTATTTCGGTGGGGCGGGCTTTGCCGCTTCGCCAGGTTTTGGCGGCGCATTTCCGGCAGCCGGTGCGGCACCGCCCGGAATATCTTCGTCCGGCGCGGCGAGAATGTCGTGCTCGCCATACGACTCGGGATGGCTGGCGAGCTCCTTACGCAACGCGGCGATTTGTTCTGCCGTGACTTCGCTGGCCTTGTTTCCCCATTCGCTTCGCTCGTAGGTCATAACGTCCGCAATTTTTTGATCGGTCAGCGTTTTGTCCCACGGTTGCATTACCGCGCTGCCAAACATTTGGCCTTTTACTTTCACCGGTCCTTGCAAACCTTTGAGTACAATCATCGCCATGCGACGAGATCCCCCGTTGGTGAACTCGGAACCGGCAAGCGGCGGATATTGACCGGGAACACCCTCGCCATTCGCCTGATGGCAGGTTTGACAGTTCGCCGCGAAAATCTTCTTACCCCGATCGCGCGGCGATAGGACCGCTTGCTCCTGTTGTTGTCCTCCGCCACCGCCGCCTTTCTTCGCCGGAGGCGGGCCCATCATCGGGTCCAAACCGTCGCCCGAAAAGTTTCCTGAATAACGTCCGAGATAAGCACCACCGGTAAAGATTGCCAAACCGTAAACAACGATGAGCCAGATCGAAAGCGGCTCGAGTCCCACACGCGGCTCGCGTTTTTCCCGTTGAATCGCGGCGTGAACTTCCTGAACGTCGGCTGTTTCGCCGTAGTCCATTCCCTGGCGAGTCAGCGATGATGAATCTGTAGGTTTGCCGTTCATTACTTCTTTGGGGGTGCCGCAGCAGCTGGTGCGGCTGGCGATGCCGCCGGGGCAGCAGCAGCCGGCGCCGCGCCTGCGCTCTTAACTTCTTTCAATGCGTGCGATTGATCCTGCGCCATCAAGTAAGCGACCAGACACTTTGCGTCATAAGTTGGAACAACCTCCCAACCGTTCGATGGCGCGTCGGCTCCGCTCAATTGCAACGCGTCGGCGGATCGTTCTCCCGTCACGCGGCGTTGCTCATAAAGAAATCGATATGCAGGCATGATCGAATCTCGATTCTCGGCGCTCATAGTTTGCGGCGCATAAAGATGGCGATGATGCCACGCCTCAGAATACGCGGGCGGAATTGCATTCAGGCTTTTAGTTGGTGAAGGACTGGAAGCGGCAGCTGTCGCTGGTGCGGCCGGAGAAGCCGAAGCCGCTGGACTTGCTCCCGGTTTGGCCGCAGTCGATGGCGATTGGGCAGCAGTTGCGGGCGATCCCGCGGGCGCGCTGGCGGCTGGGGCCGCAGCGCCTTCTTCCGCGTTCGGTGCAGCTTTGCCTAGATCCGCCAAATCGGGACCGAGTCGCTCTTCACCCAACAACAATGGCCGGTCAAAAACGTAATCACGCGGAGCGCTCCGGCGCGAACCCCATTTCGGACGAGGCGACGGGCCGGCGTCGCGTTCGCGGTCGATGTCGGACGAAACATAATCAGCGCGAAGCTGACGGCTGTGACAATAAATGCAGCCGTTGGCCGCGTAGACCTCGCGGCCGTGTTGCACCATTCCCGATTGAGGCATGGGGTAAATGTCATTCTCGTCATCCGGATTAGTTTGCGGATTGAGCGCGCCGATTTGCATGTTCGGAATCACCGTCAACCCGACCCACGAAAACGTGAACGTTCCGAATAGTCCGATGAAAAGTGGAATTAGCCCCTTCATAAATGCGGCTCCGATCCCTCGGCTTCGATGGGATTTAAGAATGTCGGGACGGTCGAAGTCCGGCCGAGCCCGAACAACATCAGGCCAAAATGGAAAGCAAATATGAAATGTGACGCGGTGAGCAAAAGGACCGCGAGGAACAACCCGCGAAGATACGGCAACACACTTTGGACGCTCTCAATGAACGACAAAGTGGGATCGTCCTGACTCGAGCCCTGAACAAATCCGCCCACCAGCAACATCAAAGACATCAGTCCAATGCCGTAAGCCGATGCCCAGAAATGAAGTTTGATCAATGTGGCGTAACGCCATTCACGGCCAACCAATCTCGGCACAATGTAATACATCGAACCGAACATGATCATGGTGAAGAACGCGTAGAGACCAATCTGTGAATAGCCGTAACTCGCTGATGTAAAACGCAGATAGCGCGCAGTCGAACGGAGCGAGATGAGGATACCGACCAGGCTAAAGATCGTGTAAGACATCGCGCCAAAAACGGTGAATCGCAGCGTGGGACTGTATCGCATCACCGGAAAATACCCCTGCATCGTCATGTGATGATTCAAGCCGACGGTCGCGACTGGAATAACTGTAAGAATCGTAGCGGCAACGCTGGAGGTGATCATCCACGCCGGAAATGGTCCATCAACCAATCGTTGCATTCCGGTCCAACTTGAAAACAACGCGTAGGTCCAAAAACCGATCGTGGCCAGATGATAACTGTAAACCGGCCGGCCGATCACCTTTGGAATCATATAATACGCAGTCCCGAGCGCGATGGCGCCGAGCCATAGGAACAGCAAATTGTTCGCGTACCACCAGCTGACCACTGCCTGCATCACACCTTGAACCGGAACGACGAACAACATCGCTTGGGCGGCGGCGTAGAGCCACGGGAACCAGAGAAACGCGCCCAGAAGATACCATTGCGTGATGTAAATCTGTTCGCCACGACGGAACCGGAACATCAAGATCGCCCACGAAATAATCAGTGCGTAAGCGACTAACAAAATCGCGCCGGCGTAGGGCGGGAATTCCAGCCATTGATAACCGGTGCTGTAACCCATCAGAATGGCGATAACTCCAACGAAGATGCCGATGTTCCAGAACGCGGCGCCAGTCACCAGCAGCAGCGGATGTCGCAATGTCGTGCGGCACAGTCGCGCCATGAGCCAGATCGCGGTTCCCATTCCGGCCATTGAGGCCCAACCGTAAATCATTATGTCCATCTGGACGGGACGCAGCCGGCCCCAGGTCAGGAAACTGTAGTCCGACAGCCAGACCGGAGCGTGGAGTTTGAACAAGGCAAAAACTGCCAACAACGTTCCGACCAGCAGCCAAACCATCGCAGACGCATAAAACATCAGCACCGGAACACGCGTCGACGCGTCGATAACTGCGCGCTCGACTTGTTCGGCGTCGCCGGCCGTCGCCGAAACGGTTGGCTGTTTCAATGGAATGTCGGTGGCAGGAGTCATTCGTTAGGAAAAATTTTCACTGTGAAGGTGAAGGCGACGCCCCTCGCACTGGCAACGGACTGCCAGGCGCTGATGCGACAGGAATGGGTGAAGATGCGACAGCACCAGACTTGGCGGGCGCCGGAGTCGCCGAA
>JAJPJU010000230.1 GCA_021324035.1 Spartobacteria bacterium
AGAATTCGATTGCCACCCTGAATGTCGAACTCCACCGGCACTTCAACCGGGCTGCGAGTTCCGGGCTGAAACTGCCATTGCAACAGAGCTTTCACCGCCAATTTGTTCAGATCTTCGTAGCCAGTGCTTTGCAGGATTTTAACTTCATCGACCTGGCCGCTTTTGGCGTTGATTGTCAGCCGAAACCTGCCGCGGCCTTTCGCGCCATGAATCACGAACCCCATCGGATACTCGGGTTCGATCTTTTTCACCAATCCGGGAGGCGATCCCGTTGTTACGATTGGCTCCACGCCGTGCCGCTGCGCTTCGGCGGAAAAGAATGCAAACGGCAACGCGAACAAGCTGACGATAGCGATCTTCAATGAATGGGTAGGCATGCCAAAAACTAACTGGATTCAGCGGCAGTGACAAGTGACGGCCGACGCCGAGTTGCGCAAGGCGTCGAACGAGGCAACACTGCGCGCTCTCCGGTATGCTGACCGCTTCCCAACTTTCAAAATCTTTCGCCGGCCGGGCGCTCTTTGAGGACGTCTCCCTTCAGGTCAATCGCGGAGACCGGATCGGATTGGTCGGCCCCAACGGCGCTGGCAAATCAACATTGTTCTCGCTGATTCTCGGCGAGACATCGCCGGACAACGGGACCATAGCGATCGAGAAGAATGCGACGATCGGGTTTCTTCCGCAGGAAACTGCAGCCGCTGGAGACGAGACGGTGCTCGAACTTGCTCTGGCCGTTTCGCCGGAGCTTGTGCACGCGCAGAAAGTGATCAAACAACATGAAGCCGGTCATGGATCGGACGACGTTGCCTATCATGATGCGCTCCATGTTTTTGATGAGCACGGCGGCTGGGAGCTTGAACCGAAGGCGAACCGCGTTCTGGCCGGACTCGCTTTTCGCGAAACTGATTTCGATCGCCCGGCGCGCGCTTTAAGTGGCGGCTGGGTCATGCGCGCGCATCTCGCGCGGTTACTCGTGATGCAGCCTGATCTCCTTTTACTCGACGAACCGACGAACCATCTCGATCTCGAATCGCTCCAATGGTTTCAGGAATATCTGCGAACTTATCCAGGCGCGATTGTTATGATCTCGCACGATCGCGAATTTTTGAATCAGCTTGTCGGAAGCATCGTCGAGATCGCGCACACGAAACTCGTCCGTTATCGCGGTAACTGGGACCAATACGTCGAGCAAAAGGCCGCGCGCGAGGAGCAACACCTGGCGGCTTACAAAAATCAACAGAAAGAAATCGCATCGCTCCAATTGTTTGCCGATCGATTTCGGGCCAAGGCGAGCAAAGCGTCACAGGCGCAGAGCAAGCTGAAGCAGATCGAGCGGATAAAAAAAATCGCGGCCCCGGTCGCACGCGGAAAAACGATCAAGTTCCATTTTCCGCAACCGGTGCGCAGCGGTCTGCGCGTGATCACATTGAAAGATGTCGACCATGCCTACGGCGATCTGGAGGTTTATCGCGGACTGCAATTTCAAGCCGAGCGTGGTCAACGGATGGTTCTGGTCGGCCCGAACGGCGCCGGCAAATCGACCCTCCTGAAATTGCTCGCCGGCGCCCTGCCGGTGCAACAAGGCGTGCGCGAGCTGGGGCACAATGTGCGATCGGGTTATTTCTCGCAAAACCGAATCGACGTGCTCAACCCTAGCCACACCGTTCTTGAAAGCGCGCGAGACATGCCCAATCCCGTGTCCGAACAAACCGCGCGCACTGTTCTTGGTTCATTTTTGTTCCGCGGTGACGATGTCTTCAAGACGGTGGCGGTCTTGAGCGGTGGCGAAAAATCCCGACTGGCCCTGGTCAGGTTACTGCTCGATCCGCCTAACCTTCTGCTGATGGACGAACCGACGACCCATTTGGACGTCGGCTCGATCGACGCCCTCATCGGCGCGCTGAAGCAATATCATGGGACGCTCATCTTTATTAGTCACGACGTCCATTTTATTCGCGCCATCGCGACGAGTGTTCTGCATATTAATGCAGGTCGCCTCACCTTTTATCCCGGCGACTACGATTACTATTTAGATAAATCGAAGGCGGTTTCAGCCAAGCTCGCTCTCACCGCCGGCCCCGATGCACCAGCGGTTAACGGCCGCAAGCCCGAGACCGGCAAGCAGAACGTCTCTGGTCCCAGAAAACAAAAGGAGCAGAAGCGTGCCGAAGCCGAGGCCCGCAACGCGATCTCGAAGGCGAAGCGTGAAAAAGAAAAGCGCCTCCACGAGCTCGAGACGAAAATCGCAGCCTTGGAAGAACAACAAAAAGAATTGGCTGCGGCCCTGGAGGATCCGGCCGTTTATCAATTGGGTGGCCGGGCCACAGCGATCAATCGCGATCTCTCGGTTGTGGCGCACGATCTTGCCCGCCTGACCGCCGAGTGGGAAAACGTGACGGACTCTAAGTCAATAGTAAGCCGAAGTGACAAGTGACCTGTGACGAGTGACAAGTAAGAGTAATGAAGCGCGGAGCGCTGATCGGACTGCTCATTGCAATCACGGTTGTCTCCGATGCGTTAACGCTTTCGAAGGACGACGAGCTTGCCCGGGATGCGGCGGTGCAATGGTTGCAACTTGTCGATGCCGGTCGTTTTGACGAAGCGGCCTCACAAGGTTCGACGGAAGTTCGCTCTTTCGACCAGTGGCTGAATTATTTCGCGGTTCATCGCGGACCGCTGGGTCGGGCGAACAAACGAAAAATTATCGAGGTGAAACACACCGCAAATCTTCCCGGCCTGCCCGATGTCCGGCGTTATGCGATGATCCGGTTCAAGACCGCATTCGAACGCAACCCGGCTGCGACTGAAGAGGTCGTTCTCGCGAAAATCGGCTGCTGCTGGGAAATCTTCGGCTACGCCATCAGTGACAAGTGACGTGTGAACAGTGACCAGTTCAGAGCGAACAAATTCATAATGATCGAACGCCTGATTAAGTCCCGTGACCTCGCTGGTCACTCGTCACCGGTCACTTGTCACTCTTCTTAGGTTTGCCACTGAATTCTCGGCCACCGAAAGATATTGCCGCGAATTTCCGGCTGCGAAGCAAGCCGTCGTTGTTTCCAAGTCGCGAGACTGAACCGCCGGAGAACCTCACTCCGTCGTTTGGGAATTTTGTGCTGAACGATATAAAGCGCGCTGTTCTGTGTAACTGTTGGTTCCATCATAACCCTGCACCTCCGTTGTAATTAATTCGTATCCAGGACGAATCTTGGTTGCCCCGAACCAGTAGTGAGACGTTGGGCCCACAGCGCTTGTTCAAATATTAGCGCATTTGCCAGAGGGCCTGGCTCTGGTGCGATTCGTCGTTAAAATATTCAATACGGGCTTGTGTCAGGTGCGATACCCCCGGTAGTCTCGGGTTTTCCCTGAGCGTGTTTACCAAGCGGCTTGTTTTTTCAGCATTGTTTGTTTGTTCGGTTCCGATCGGTGCGTTCGCCGGTGACGCCGTCGCCATCGGCTACAATTACGAAGGCGCCTGGACCTCCGTGACCTACAATCGCTCGTCCACTCCCAAAGGCGGCCCCAATTATCACGACTCAACCAAAGCTTGTCAGTTCGCGGTGCGCGATCTTTGGGCGCGAGCCAGCGAATATTTGGCCCGAACTGAAATCGTCGGCCAATCCGATCGCACCGGTTACGTTGCCGTCGCTCAGGGAAAAGCGGTCGAGCGCAACAAGGATGTCACCGCGGTCGGGCGCGGTAAAACGCAAAACGAAGCCGACGCCAACGCACTCAAATTGTTAACCGGTCGCGAAGCAACCACCGAACCGTCGATCGTGTATCGTTATTTTTCTTACGGCGATGACTCCAGCACGCGCCATTCACGATCGAAACACTCGACCAAACGCCTCGCGGCGTCGCAGACAACGAAACGCCGAACATAACTCGCCCCTAAATTTTTAGTCAGGATTGGCCCGATTTCTACGAGACCCGAAATCCATTAAATCCTGTTAATCCTGTCGAATTATTCCTTAATCAAAATTACGCGGTCGGCGACATTTTCGCCGGCAGTTTTCATGTAATGAACGCGGACTTTCTGGTCTTTGCTTAACGCTGGCGACTCAAGCGGTTTCCCGTCGGCGTCCACATAAACCACGCTTTTGCTGAGCTTGAATTGGGTCGGTTCGTTCGGCGCCAGCGTGTCCAGGATCAGGATGCTTCCGGGCGTGTAATCTTTAATAGTACCGGTGCTTTCCGCGCCGGCCTTTGGATCGGGACTGCTGCTGGTCGGCTGAGCGACGGCCAATCCGCAAGCCAGGATCACCGCGAGGGAAAATACAATTCGTTGCTTCATACTCGACAGCGTTTCGCATGCCGGGAGGCGTTTAGCCGTCTGATTTCAGCAGATTAACCACTAATGGACACCAATGGGCACGAATTGCTCTGTTGAAAAACCTTCGTGTCGATTCGTGTATATTTGTGGTTATGTTTTTGAAACGGACATTTTGCGCGCTGATTGGGCTCATTGCCCTCAGCGCGAGCGCGGCATCGCCGACTGCTTCGCCTACGCCATCCCCCACTCCGTCTCCGGCCGACTCCCAGGTTTCGACAATCGCGCAATCGGTTACGGAGCTGTCCGCGCAACGGGCCGCGGCCGATCGCTCGAAAATTTATCGCGCAGGACGCGATTATGGTTTGTGGCTCGATCAATTCGCCCAGGATTCCGGCAGCAAGTTCCTGCAACGAGATGTGTTCGAACACGTGACCTGGATACGATTGATCGATTCCATCGGCAGCTTGGTTTTGCTGGCCATTCTCGGTGGTCTCTTTGTCTGGATCGCTCGACGCAGCGCGGGCGAGATTCAATCGCAAAAAAGCCAGTCCACGCTTCAGCTCGCGGTCTCGGCGATTCGTAAACCGTTCGCGCTTTTCCTTGTCATGTGCGGCGGCGCGTTTGCGCTCATGCCGATCGCGACCGGTATCATCGGCCGTCCGACCCGCATCTTCTATGTCGGGTTGCTGACCACGATTCTTTACGCGGGATGGATCATCGCGCTATTGTGGCTCATATTCCGCGCCATTCGCGCGATCGAAAAGCGAATGAATCAGTGGGCCGATCGCACTGGAAGCATTGTCGCCAAAGTCATTATTCCAATTGCCGGCCATACGGCGCGTCTCGCAGTACCGCTGCTCGGCATCATTCTCTTGCTCCCACTGCTGCGGTTGCCGGACAACTGGACCTGGGCAACCGAAAAAGGTTTCGGGATTCTGCTGATCATCGCGTTCTCGTTCCTGGTCATTCGCGGCGTCAACGCAGTGCAGACCGCGCTAATGAGCCGGCATCGCTTGGATGTTCCGGACAACGTCTCGGCGCGACGAATTTACACCCAGGTTTCGGTGATTCGGAAAATCATCGTGACGACGGTGGTGATCATCGCCACGGGATCGATTCTGATGATGTTCGATCCGGTGCGCCAATTCGGGACCAGCATTCTCGCATCGGCCGGCATTGCCGGAATCGTGATCGGTTTCGCCGCCCAAAAAACTTTAGGCAACGTGCTCGCCGGAATTCAGATCGCGCTGACTCAACCGCTCCTGATCGACGATATCGTGGTGGTTGAGGGCGAGTTTGGGCAGATCGAAGAGATCACGCTGACCTACGTCACAGTCCGGACCTGGGACCTGCGACGATTGATTTTGCCGATCACTTATTTCGTCGAGAAACCGTTCCAGAACTGGAGCCGGGTCTCGACCGAGTTGTTGGGCACGGTCATTCTCTATTTGGATTATCAAGCACCGATGGGTGAATTGCGGAAAGAACTAAAACATCTGGTGGAGAATAATCCGAAATGGGACCGCAGAGTGTGCGGACTGCAGGTCACTGACGCGAAAGAGCACACCATCGAAGTTCGGGCACTGGTCAGCGGCGTCGATGCGGGCAAACTGGGTGATCTCCGCGCCGAAGTTCGCGAAGGGCTAATCAACTTTCTGGTCCGCAATTATCCCGAAAGCCTGCCCCGCTCCCGCAACATGTCCGTTGATGACGAACATCCAAAAGCCTCCCGCCGAAAATCTGCCGACGACGGAGAATCAACTCCCGGAGCCGAGCACGAGAGAGGAGATAAATCCCCGGGCGTACATCCCGAAAGCCAAAACTGATGGACATTCTGCACCCTGAAATCAGACATCTGACGTCAGACATCTTACATCCGAACTATGGACCGTTTCATCGACGCCGCGGTTGAACTTTTCGCGCAGCTTCACACTGAGCCGGAGACCGATCTGTATGCGCGTCTTCGGGAAGAGACTTATCGGGTAATGGAGAATCCGCAGATGCAGGTCGGCCTGCTTGAGGGACGTTTTTTGAAAATGCTCGTCCGTCTGACCGGCGCGAAAAGGGTTCTCGAGCTCGGAATGTTCACCGGTTACAGCTCGCTGATGATGGCCGAAGGCCTGCCGGAGGACGGTCATCTCGTCACGTGCGACGTCAATCCGAAAGCCGAAGCGATTGCAAAGAAGTATTTTGTCGAGAGTCCGCACGGAAAAAAAATCGAAATCCGGATGGGACCGGCCTTGGAAACAATCAAAACGCTCTCCGGTCCAATTGATCTCGTTTTCATCGACGCCGACAAACCGAACTACTGCAATTACTACGAAGCCTGTTTTCCCTTGGTAAAACCCGGCGGCCTGATCATCGGCGACAACGTCTTGTGGAGCGGCAAAGTCATCGACCCGCAAGACGAAAACGCCCGCGCCATCGTTGCTTTCAACGATCTGGTCCAATCCGACCCGCGGGTTGAAAACGTCTGCTTAACCGTCCGAGACGGAATGATGCTCGCCTGGAAGTGCAAATAAACCGCGTGAGCGAAGCTTTTACGTGGATGCTGGCTTAAAAGCGCAATTCCGGTATCGGATCGCGTTTGTCTCAGGAACGACTTCTCTGTAATCAGATGCGGGCCGAGACGGCTGCCTTCACAGTGGAAGGGAGTGACAAGTGATCACATTGCAGCCGGGAGCTGCCTCAACAGCTCCTGGTCTGGTAACTTCGACGCTGGACGGAGAATTCGAAGTTGTAGGGCTAATCCTCACAACTGATCGGGGTTTTGCGTCGTATCGATCATTGACGCGTTTTTTTGGATCCCTAAGATCGTAGTTCGTTTCTAACCCGAAACCGATTCGATTTTATGACGACACGACTGCAATTCACGGTCCTCCTGATTTTAGCTGGAACATTCAACGCGGCGGCTGGGACGCTTTCTTACGTCGCTGTTGCGCCG
>JAJPJU010000130.1 GCA_021324035.1 Spartobacteria bacterium
ACGATTGAGGAGCTGTTCGCCGCGCTCAAGAAACCGAGAAAGGTCATGATCATGATCAAAGCCGGAAAGCCGGTCGATCAGGTGATTGGCGAACTTCTGCCGTTTTTGGAAAAAGGCGACGTCGTGATCGACGGCGGCAATTCCCTTTTCACCGATACCCAGCGTCGCTGCAAAGATTTGGAAGGACGCGGGATTCATTACGTCGGCTGCGGAGTATCGGGCGGAGAGGAAGGCGCCCTCAAAGGTCCGTCGCTCATGCCAGGAGGATCGCGTGAATCATGGGACATGATCGCCCCGATTTTTCGCAAAATCGCCGCCCAGGTGGATGGCGAGCCGTGTTGCCGTTACATGGGGCCCGATGGCGCGGGCCACTACGTGAAGATGGTTCACAACGGCATCGAGTACGGAGACATGCAGCTGATCTGCGAAGCGTATGCGATTCTGAAAAACATTGTCGGCATGAGCAACGACGAGCTCGCTGACACCTTTACCGAATGGAACAAAAGCGAGCTCGACAGCTATTTGATCGACATAACGTCGCAAATTTTCCGCAAGAAAGATCCCGACACCGGGAAAGCCCTGGTCGACGTGATTCTGGACAAAGCCGGGCAGAAAGGGACCGGCATCTGGACGTTGCAGTCAGCCATTGCGCAATCTGTTGTTATTTCAACAATCAACGCTGCGGTCGAAGCGCGGGTGATCTCCGCGCGCAAAGACGAACGGGTTGCGGCGTCAAAAATTTTGCCGCAGCCGAAGCCGAAAAAATACACCGGGGACCGCAAGCAACTAACGGACGCTGTTCGTCACGCACTTTATGCATCGAAGATTGTTTCCTACGCGCAAGGAATGGAGCTCCTCGGCGCAGCCAGCAAACAATACAATTGGGACCTGAATTTCGGCGACATCGCCACCATCTGGCGTGGCGGCTGCATTATTCGCGCAAAATTTTTGAACCGCATCGTTGAGGCATACCAGCGGGATCGCAATCTTCACAACCTGCTGCTCGATTCTTACTTCACGGACATCATTAAGAATACCCAGGAAAACTGGCGAATTGCGGTTGCGGCCGGCATTGAGTACGGCGTCGCATCACCGGCGTTCAGCGCATCGCTTGCTTATTTCGACAGTTATCGTTCAGCGCGACTGCCGTCGAACCTGTTGCAAGCTCAGCGCGACTTTTTCGGCGCGCACACTTACGAGCGGGTCGACAAGCCCGGCGTGTTTCATACCGAATGGATCGAGTCCGATCATGAAACGACCGAAAAGACCGCGTCGCCGAAAGAAGGACCCAAACGGCACACCGGAGAATAATTATTTGTGTCTGCCGTCTGACTGCAAATCGTCAGAAATCGCGATTGTAGGGCGTTTCTGTGAAACGCCATCCCCGCCGTCTGACACAGACGGCCTACAAATTACCTGAAGTCGTGGGACTCGCTGCCGATGAATTGATCGTGCGCCAACGGTTTGATTTCGCGGGTCTTGATTAACACGGTGTTTTCCGAATTCTGGACTTCGCCTTCGATCACCAGAAAATCTTCTTCAGTAATCAACAGCCGGTAACGCTCGAATAAATCCGGATCCACAATTGCGTTCGAAACGCCGGTTTCGTCTTCCAAGCTGACGAAGACAAAGCCTTTGGCAGTGCCGGGACGCTGGCGACAGATCACATTCCCGGCGATTTGAATCGTTGAACCGTGCTTCGCCTGGGGCAAATCGCTCGCCCGCCAGATATTCGGGAAACGATCGCGCAACAATTTCATTGGATGCGGACCGGCGGTTAAATTCATTGTCCGATAATCGGACGTAACGCGTTCTTGCACGGTCATGGGGAGGAGCGGCGATTCGCGATTTGTCTGGGTAGCGCACGCGTCTCGCGTGCTGGCGATCGCGTCCTCGCGATCGCGAACTTTTCGGGAAGATTGTTCCGGCGAGACGCATGCGCTACCCAGAAGATCATCAAAGAGCGGCTCCTCCACTTTCCACATCGCGGCGCGCCGATGTTTCGCGAAATCATTGAGCGCACCCAATTCCGCCAGCGTTCGCAACTCTTCTTTGGAAAGGACAATTCGACGTTTAAAATCCTCAAGCGATTTGAATTGTCGCTCATTCCGTTCGCGCTCGATTCGTTCGCCGTGTTTCTGTCGAAGTCCATTCACCACGCAAAATCCGAGTCGAAACGTATTGTCGTCCAGGACGGTGCAGCGCCAGTCCGATCGTTTCACACAAACCGGCTTGATTTTTACACCGTGGCGCTGGGCGTCTTTGACAATCGTCGCCGGCGTATAAAAACCCATTGGCTGATTGTTGATCAGGCTCGCGTAAAACTCCGGCGCGCGGTGCACTTTCAAATACGCGCTGGCATATGCGAGAATCGCGAAACTGATTGCGTGCGACTCCGGAAATCCATAAAGCGCGAACGACGTAATTGCCTGCAGGATTTTGTCGATTTTCTCCGGCGCAATGTTTTTACGCTGCATCGCGGACCGAAGTTTCACGCTCACCTTTTTCATGCGCTCCTCCGAGCGATGAAAACTTAGCGCCCGCCGCAGCTCTTCCGCTTCATCGCCCGAAAAATCAGCCATGATCATCGCGATCTTGAGCATTTGCTCCTGGAACAACGGGACACCGAGCGTGCGTTCGAGCACCGGTTTTAATCGCTCGTCAAAATAGGTGACTTCTTCCCGGCCGGCCCGCCGGTTCAAATAGGGATGCACCATGTCGCCCTGGATCGGACCGGGACGAATAATCGCCACCTCGATCACCACATCATAAAAGCACTTTGGCTTCATCCGCGGCAACGTCGCCATTTGAGCGCGACTCTCGATTTGAAACACGCCGATGGTGTCCGCGTGTTGCATGATCTCGAATGTTTGCTCGTCGTCTTTCGGAATGTGCGCAAGATCGAGCGGGCGGCCGCGCTCCCGGCAAAGTTCGAGCGCGTCCTGCATTACCGACATCATTCCCAGGCCTAACAAGTCGACTTTTACGATCCCAAGATCTTCGCAATCATCCTTGTCCCATTGGGCCACCACCCGCCCTGGCATCGATGCGTTCTCCAGCGGAACGAACGAGCTCAATTTATTCTGGCAAATAATCATCCCGCCGGAGTGCTGGCCGAGATGGCGCGGCAATCCGTAAATGGCCTGATACAAACGAACGAACGCCGGCATTCGCGGATGATTTTTCGGCAAACCCGATTGCTCGATCTGCGATTCGAGGTCCAGGGTGTGTGGAAAATCGCCGTTCGCGAACAAATGCGAAAAGCGGTCCAGGATGCTCGGCGAAAAATTGAGCGCTTTGCCGATTTCGCGCGCTGCGCTCCGCCCCCGATAACTGATCACGTTCGCGGTCATGGCGGCGCCGTGCTTCCCGTAACGGCGATAAATTTCCTGGATCACCGATTCACGGCGATCGCCGCTTGGAAGATCGAGATCGATATCGGGCCAGCCTTTCCGGCTTTCGTTCAGGAATCGTTCGAACACAAGATTGTTGCTGACCGGATCAACCGGGGTGATTCCGAGACAATAACAAACCGCACTGTTCGCCGCGCTGCCCCGGCCCTGAACCATGATGTTGTGCTCGCGACAAAAGTTTATGATGTCCCAAACGATCAAAAAATATCCGGGGAACCCGAGCTTGATGATGAGGGCAAGCTCTTCCTCGATTTGCCGGCGCACTTTGGCGCTGACTGCTGCATAACGCTGTTGCGCCCCGAACCAGACGATCGTTCGCAAAAATGAGTCCATGCTGTGTCCGGCCGGAACCGGATAGGATGGAAATTCGTATCCGATGTTCTCGAGTGAAAACATCAGTCGCTCGGCCAGCCGCGACGTGTTGTCGATCGCTTCCGGCAAGTCGCGAAAAATCTCCCGCATTTCGCGATCGCTCTTGAGATGGCGTTCGGAATTTTGAGTGAGCAGTTTCCCGGCAATGTCGAGATGGGTGTGCTCGCGAATGCAGGTAAATACATCAACCACTTCGCGGCCGTATGGTTTTGCATACTGCGCACCGTTGGTTGCGAGCAGCGGCAATCCTGCCGCCTGCGCCAGATCAATCAGTTGTTGATTGATCCGCTCTTCGCCGCGAACAAAATGGCGCTGAATCTCGACGAACACATTTTCGCGCCCGAATGCGTTGATTAGGAGTTGTGCGCAATCCGCGAAGTTCCGGGGAGCGCACGCGTCTCGCGTGCTGGCGATCGTGTCCTCACGATCGCGAACTTTTCCAAAAGATTGTTTCGGCGAGACGCCGAAACCAACGTCCGAGACGGACGCGCTACCCAGAAAACAAACCAATCCTTCCGAAAATTGCGGCAACTCATCCCATTTGATTTCGCATTTCCCTTTTTCGCTACGCAAATGCGCCTGAGTCAGCAGCTCGCACAGATTTTTGTAGCCGGTCCGATTTTCCACCAGAACCGGCAACACTCCCCCGCCTTCCATCGACAACTCCGCGCCCACGATCGGCCGGACGGCGTGCTCGCGTGCTGCGACGGAAAAACGTTGTGCGCCATAAACGCCGTCGCGATCGCACAACGCGATCGCCGGCATTTCCAGTTCGGCAGCGACTTCAGCCAGTTGCTCTGGAAAAGATCCGCCACGCAAAAAGCTGAACGCGCTGCAGGCATGAAGTTCAACGAACTTCATGCGTTGAGGAGTTGAGTTGTTGAGAAGTTGAGGCGTTTGAAAAATTTCAGTCTTCTCGTCTTCATCTCGTCACATGCCTGCCAAGTCGTAGCCTTTTGCGAAGGCTGGTCACTTCTTTAAATCGCTAAATCACTAACTCGTTAAATCGTTAAATAACTCGTCAGTCATAGATTCCATCGATCGCCCATTTCTCATCCATTTCATGCGCGCGCACGACGTCGCCGTTTTCAATCTGTATATCCCACTCGGCGCGGGCCCACGCTTTTTCGTTCCACCAATTTCCGGAAAGCAAAAATGGTCCGATTTGATTAAGAATTTGTCCGCTGACCTTGTCGCTTTGCAGATAATGATGATCTGAAACAAACACGCTTGTATTCGCGGGCGGCCGAAACCTGCGCAGGGCCGGTCGCAGGGAGGGGCTATTGCCCTCCATCCCCCGCTCTTTTGTGGTAGAGGCGGCCGTGTCGGCCGCATTCCACTCAAAATTCTCCATTCGAAACGCGTCCGGCCGATGCGTTTCTTCAAGAACCGGCGTGCCCACGCGATCGTTCCCGACCAGCGCGGCCAGCCGCGCGAGTGTTTCATAAAGTTGGTGCGGATTTCGGAGCGCGGTCGCGAATAATCCGAATTGTTGCGACGCCGGCCGGCTCGGTTCCGCGCGAAGCGCAACGGCGACAATCGGATGTTCCGATTTGAAATTTTCGAGATGGGTCTGAAGTATTCGAAACAGCAGATCGACATCGTTGGTCGGCTGCGGAATTTTGAAAGTGCGAGCCGCACTGGCATTTGTCGCTGTCGCGACAGACTCATCGTGGCATGAATTCGCGAAGACGATGGTGAGCGTCAGTTCGCGCGCGACGAGATAAATGCTGCTTAAACGAAGAGCGAGTTGTTCGAGGAACCGGCGAAGAATGAACAGCAATGGCTCCGCAGTTTCGATCTCGTGATCGAACTCAAAACTTTCGTCGAACGATTCCGGGGGCTGAACAAATTTCAGTAACCGGGTGGCAGTCCCATTGGCGCGTTCCCAAAGTCGAACCGCTTCCGCACCGAGTCGATTCCGCAGATCCTCTTTATCCAGAGCCGCCAGTTGCCCAAGGGTATGAATTCCCCAATTGTGCAAAATTACGAGGAGGTCGGCATTTTGCAGCTCGGTGCAGGGAGCAAGGGGCATGGCGTTGCCGGAAACTCTATTTATCTCCGAGCTCCCCGCCCCCTGCTCCTTGCTTCTTGCCATGCCGTTAATTTACGGCAGGCAAGGGAGTATGTTCAAGTGAACATTTCGAGCACCTGCGATCTGCAGTTACGGATAGGTAACAAGGAGGTAACAGGTCGCTTGTTGCAGCTTGATCGTTACAGCGGCGAAAGACCGCGCGCCCGCCTCTGCTGAACTATGTATGTCGTCACCTGTTTGTTTGTTCCGACCGAACCTTCCTGAGTCCAATAGGCGATGAGTTTTTTCCAGTAATCACGCCAATTCGCACTGCCCACCGGGTGTTCGACGCCACGCGCTTCAAGATCTGCTTCAAGATTTACTTTGTTGCGGAAAATGTCTGCCGGATCAGTCGACATTTGATGGAGATAGCCACCGGGGTTGTCGGTTGCGTATTCGACGGATCCATCATCGGTGCACCCCAGCACAACAGCCGCCGAAACGGCCAAAACAATCTTCAAGGACAATTCACGCATGTCACTCACGATAAGCGAGTCGCAAGTCGCGAGTCGAGCCAAGGCTTTAATCCGACCGCGATTCTCGAACAATTGCTAAGCTCCTCTGCGGATTGGCGTCGGGGTTGGGGTAGGTGTTGGACTTTGACCAACGGTCGCGGTTGGAGTCGGTGTCGGGCTCGGAGCGATAGTCGGAGTTGGACTCGGAGCCATTGTCGGGGTCGGGCTCGGAACGGCAGTTGGAGTGGGTGTTGGGGTTGGACTTTGACCAACGGTCGCGGTTGGAGTCGGCGTTGGGGTCTGGCCACAACCGCCTCTACCGCAAGGTGTCGGAGTGGGTGTAGGACTCGGAGCAATAGTTGGAGTTGGTGTAGGCGTGGGGGTCGGCGTCGGCGTGGGAGTAGGTGTCGGCGTTGGCGTCGGTGTCGGTGTAGGTGTAGGTGTAGGTGTGGGTGTCGGCGTTGGCGTTGGCGTTGGCGTCGCACTTCCCGTCGGGGTAGGAGTCGGGGTTGGCGTTGAGGACGCTGCACCGTAAACACTTAGGATTGGTCCAGCTGGGACCACTAACAATCCATCACCCGCTCCAAGTCCTGTCGTGGGAACGGGACCTCCTTCGCCCCCGTTCGGAATTGCAGAGCCGACCTGCGTACTCCACACCTGATTACCCTGAGTATCCAAAGCGTAGAGAAAACCGTTGTAGCTTCCTACATAAATGTATTGATTCACAATCAGGGGTGCTGAGTCAATGCGGCCATCCCCGGTGAAGGTCCACAGAACTTGCTGAGTATCGATGTCTGCAACGCTTAATATATTGTTGTGGACATAAACTCCGAGATTACCGGTGAAGGCCGGAGCAACATCGGCATTGAAGCCAAGCCCTAGATTCGTCCCGGTGGCAGCATCCAAAGTGATCCCGTTAGTTGGGAAACCGGAAGCATCACGGACAAATACTCTTCCACTATGAACGACAGGTGTCGCTCCTCCGCCGCCTTCGCAGGGTCCGGAATAATGCCATTGCTGGTGACCATTGGTTATCGAAAACGAATAGGTCTGCGGACAGGCATAGGAAACAAAAACCGATCCATTTGCAACAGCAGGAGAACTACTATCTCCGTTCTCCACACTTGCAGTCCACAGCACATTCCCATTGCTCTCATCGATCGCGTACAAAGTTCCACCACTTCCGGCCCCACCAACAAAGATAACTCCATTCACGGCTGTTGGGGGAGAAGTAAATGAATATTGGTAGGGGATTTTAACGCTCCAACCTGGTATTCCTGTAAGTGCATCAAAGCTCTGCAGCAGGCCGTCATAGTTTACGACAAACACTTTGCCTGAGTCATAAGCGGCAGCCACGAACGGGAACGAACTGGAAATAGAAGCGGACCATATTTTTTGGCCCGTGGTTTCATTGAACGTCACAACTGCCCTGCCGGAATTTCCTTCAGCAGTGACAATAATCAGTCCATTCGCAATCAATGGATATGAAGTCCACGAATAACCATCCGAAGTGAAATCATATTGCCATTTCAAAGTGAGCGGCGGCACTAGAGGGCTCGATGCATCATTTCCATCGTGCAGAATATTATTCTGGAACGTTACCGACAAATCCGGTCCGGGCGAAAGACTTGGCGTAGCCGAAGGAGTGGGTGATGGGGTCGGCGTCGGAGCCGGGCCGGAATTGGAATAAACGGCGAGAACCGGTCCTGCCGGAACGACGAGCACACCGTCACCGGCTCCGAAACCCGTGGTCAAAACGGCATTCTGCTCATCCGGCGTAGGAATCGCCGCACCGACCTGCGTGCTCCAAAGCTGATGACCTTGAAGATCGACGGCATAGAAAAGACCTGAGTTGCTGCCGATGTAGATAGTCTGATTCACGATTAAAGGAGCGGAATTCAGCTGCCCATCGCCAGCAAAGCTCCACAGGACCTGTCCGCTCGAAATATCGACCCCACGAAGAGTTCCGCTCTGCAAATAGACGCCAACGTTCCCCGCAAATGCCGGCGGTCGATCCGAATTGAAGCCACCGAGATTCAAGCCCGAAGCGGCATCAAGGATCAGGCCATTTGTGGCGCCGCCGAATACATCCCGGACGTAGACTTTCCCGGAGTGGTAGACAGGTGTCTTACCGCCGCCACCTTCGCAACCACCCGAATAATGCCACTGAAGTTGGCCTGTACTCGGTGCAAATGCATACGCTTGCGGACAAGCATAAGATACGAACACAGATGTAGAGGTAACAGCCGGTGAGCTATGATCACCGTTTTGCACGCTTGCGGTCCAGAGCACGGTTCCGTTGATCTGACTAACTGCATACAACGTTCCGCCGGTTCCAGCGCCACCGACAAAAACAATACCGTTGAGTGCGGTTGGAGGAGATGTGAAAGCGTATTGGCCTGGTAGTTGCGTACTCCAGAGATGGTTTCCAGTCGCCGCATCGAACGCCTGCATTACTCCGTCATAGTTCACAACAAAGGCTTTGCCCGAATCATAGGCGATGGCAGCAGAGCCGTACGTCCCCGTGATAGGATCAGACCAGATTTGCTGGCCTGTGTTTTCATCAAAAGCCACCAGCGAAGTGCCAGAGTACGATGCTTGCGCAACAATAATCAAACCTTGGGCGATCAGCGGATATGACATCGCGGTAACACCGAAAGGCGCGAAATCGCGTTTCCACTTCAGCGTCAACGGAGCGACTAACGGACTAGACGAATCGTTCCCATCGTGAACGGCATTATTCTGCCACGTTACCGATCGGTCAGTTGAGGTTGGCGTGGCTGTCGGCGTTGGACTTGGAGAAGGTGTGGGTGTGCCGCGAACGAAAACCTGCGCGTGAGAAGTCGATAAAACGAAAACTGCGACAATAACGGAGAGACACCAGATCGACCGAAAGAACAAACGTTTGAAAAGATAGCGTCTCATAGCAACACGCCCACACCACGTGTCGCCTCGAGAAAATTCCAAGAAAATGAACCCCCGGGGAGGAACTCCATCGGTCGAAGTTGTATCTCGTCGATGAACTTTCTGTCAATAGAGTTTCGCCGTAGCTGTTAAGCCAGACGAAGTCCTACAACCCAAATGTCGAAGCAGTGGCGACCTAGAAGCTCAACGTCGCAAGACACTTAATGCTATTGCGTCGTCACGTCGTCGAACAGGGTGTAAGTCGCGTCGCCAACGTAATTATCATCGTGGCTGACGAGAGTAAGAGTGTAACTGTGGCCCGCCGTAATGCTGGCTGAGTTTTGCACCCAGGTGCTGCTCGTCGCGCAAACTCTCGGTAAAATCGTAGTCGTCGTGCCGGTGGTGTTGTCGCGCAACGTCGCGGTCGCCCAATCGTAGCGCACAGAGTCCGGACAAGTCATTTTGTACCAGAACGAAACCTGGGTGTTGCCTGAAGGCGCGATGAACGTTTGCGAGATGCTCGAATCGCCATTGGTCGGATTGGTGCTGCCGACCCGCGCCGCGTAGCTGCCGGTGTGACCGCCCGCGATGATCGAGGTCGTTCCCGCGGAAGTCCAACTGCTCAACGAGCCGGCCTCAAATCCGCCGTTCACAATTCCACCGCTCTGCGGGGCGCCGATGACCACGTCATCGAACATCGTATAGGTGGCGTCGCCAACGTAGTTATCGTCGTGACTGAGAAGAGTCAGCGTGTAGCTGTGACTGGCAGTCAGGTTCGCGGAGATCTGCACCCAAGTGTTATTGGTCGCACAGACATTCGGCAAAATCGTCGTCGTAGTGCCGGTGGTGTTATCGCGCAACGTCGCAGCCGCCCAATCGTAAGTCACTGTGTCGGGACAAGTCATCTTGTACCAGAACGTGAGCTGACCGCCGGCTGCCGGCGCGGTAAACGTTTGCGAAATAGTCGAATCGCCGTTGGTCGGACTTGTGCTACCGACGCGCGCCGCATAAGTGCCGCTGTGGCCGCCGGCGACAACTGAAGCCGTTCCGGCAGAATTCGTCCAGCCGCTCAAAGTTCCGGTTTCGAATCCACCATTAACAATACCGGGCGTTGCAGTTGGGGTTGGGGTCGGTGTCGGAGTAGGCGTTGGTGTCGCCGAAGGAGTTGCTGTGGCCGTCGGTGTGGGGGTCGGTGTTGGAGTGGCGCTCGGGGCAATCGTCGGCGTCGGGCTCGGAACGATGATTGGAGTTGGGGTTGGCGTGGGAGTGGGAGTAGGACTCGGAGCAATGGTTGCTGTCGGAGTTGGTGTTGGGGTCGGGCTCGGGCCGCATCCACTTCTGCCGCACGGTGTTGGTGTGGGAGTCGGCGTTGGACTTGGATTTACAGTAGCCGTTGGAGTAGGCGTCGCAGAAGGATTCGGCGTTACTGTTGGGGTCGGGGTTGGAGTTGGCGTTCCACCACCGCAGCTTGCAAACTTAAATGAGCCGATGCGCGTTCTCCAATTGAACGCGCCGTTGCTCGGAATGTATTCGTTGGTGTACCAAAATGTGCAGTCGTCTGAAGGATCGACGCTCATCGAACTATAATCGCCCCAACGCGAAAGGCCCGAGCCGGACTGCGAACCTGCGCCGTTGATGATCGTTCCCTCGCCCTGGTCCATCACGCCGGACGCACTGGTAGAAAGTCGTCCTGTGTAATTGATTTGAGGATGGAGACTGCTGCTGGATGTGCTGTAACCGAGCGCCATGTTGCCAGCCTGGTCCATCGCAATGCTTCCCATCCATCGATAATTTGAATCCGGCGCATAGGTACCCTGTTGGAAAATCGTCGGCGTAGTGCTCGGCGTCCGGATTTCATACCAACGAACGCCGACGCTCGAGCCCGCGGTGACGGCGTGATTGGTGACCAACGATTCGTGATCGCCAAAGTTACGATAGGCGAGCCGGTACATGAGGCGATCCGACAACGAGTCCAGGGTCTGGGTTGTGCCGGACTGAGGAATACAGGTTCCGCTCGAGCCACACGCTTCCGAATAGGAAGCTACGCTCAAGGAAGTCGGTCCGGTGAATGTGGAATTCGACGGTGTGTTCCAGTCGACATGAAATTTCCAGAACGCCAGCGTGCTGCTGGTCGCGCCGAGTCCGAGGACGTAATTCGGTGAACCGGCAGGTGGCAACGTTGCGCCGGTCAGATGCGCGGGCAAAAGGCCGCCATAAGTCGTGCTGGTGTTAAAACATTGCTGCGTCGCCGCCTGCCCCAGTAACATCTTGGACCGGTCATACGCGCAAACGGTGGCGCCCGCAAAATTGTTCCCGCCATTCGAGAACATGTTGAACGTGATGTAATACGCGTCCGGCCAGACGCCCATCTTCGGGTAATCGGGAAAATTGGTGTAAGAGAATGAATACCGGTACCACGAGCCGGTCGGGTTTGCGGTTTGTGAAACCGCCACGCATTGCAAATACGGCGTCGTGCTTACGGAGAACTGCGAAATGATCCAGCGATCGGCCATTCGATCGTAAACCACAACCGGATCGCCGTCGTTGTTGGATTGGCAACCGCCGCCGAAACCGCTCCACAAGGTGTTGATCGGCACCGGACCGTAAACCAGCGCGCCGCTCTTATTATATATAGCGAAGTCGGTGTTAACGGTCTCGACGTAATGATTTGGGCCGACGTCGCCATTCGTGTCCGGCGGCGCAGAGTTTACCGAGAACCCGGCAACGCCGTCTCCGATTCCGTCGAAGTTGGTTGAAGTGGTTGGGGCGGAGGCCTGGCCAATCTGCCGTTGGACAACGGGATCACTGGAGGCGGAACTTGCCGGTCGCGGCAATCGTTCGTGATCGTGAATCAAAAATCCCGGTTGCCGCGGGGCCGGCGGAATCGAAAAAAGCGGCGGCGAAAGGTCGTGATGGGTATCAAACTCCGACGGCGGAGACGTTTGCACGATCGACTGCGATTGGTCCGCGGCGGCAGCGCTCGGATCCGCGCTCAACCTGAAGCTGAATACCAGGGCAACGGCGGAGATGGCGAATAAGACGGTGGCTAGAGTGAGTTTACGATAAGACATGATTTTAGAATGGGGCGAGAATCAGCAGCGTTGACGCGATGAAACACCTCGAGAAGAAGCAAGTTTCGCGCGAGATTTTTAGAGGGATAACACGAAAATTCGAGGGTGTTTTAATGATGGGATCGCAACAAACGTCCGATCGACCGCGACTATTCAATAATTCAGAGAGAAATCAAATTACACGGTGGAAATCGATTCGCGGATCCAGAATTGACGCTGAATCAGACGATTTCCACCGGACACTTGGGCAGAGCCTGCATGAAGGCGCGACCGTAAGGCTTGGTCACGATCCGATTATCGAGAATCACCACGATCCCGCGATCGGTCGTTGTGCGAATCAAACGGCCGACGCCCTGTCGCAATTTCAGAATTGCTTCCGGCAATGAGTACTCGGTGAACGCGTCCCCGCCGCGGGCCTGAATCAATTCAAGTTTTGCTTCAATCAACGGAGTGTCCGGAACTGCGAACGGTAAACGGGTGATGATCACATTCGATAATGCCTCTCCAGGAACATCGACACCGCTCCAAAAACTGTCGGTCCCGAAAAGTACGCTGCGCGGCGTTGATTTGAATTGTTCGAGAAGTTTCGTTCGCGGCGCCCCCCCACCCTGTATCAAAAAATTGAAATCTTTTTCGGTGAAGAATTTTTGCATTTCGCCGGCAACCTGTTGCATGTCGCGATA
>JAJPJU010000235.1 GCA_021324035.1 Spartobacteria bacterium
CCACCAATCCCGCGATCGAGCGCGAGTTTGCAGCAGCGGATCGCATCGATGGCGATGCCGGCCGAATTCGGGGAATCTTCGACCGAAAGTTTGATGTCGAGCTCCATTGGCACGTCGCCGAAGAGGCGGCCTTCCATGCGAATAAACGCGATTTTGTTATCGAGCTGCCAGGGAACGTAATCGCTTGGACCGATGTGAATGTTTTCGTCGGCCAAACGCTCGTTCATCACGGATTGAACGGCCTCGGTCTTGGAAGTTTTCTTCGAGCTGAGACGGGTCCGGCTCAGCATGTTGAGGAAATCGGTGTTGCCGCCGGTGTTGAGCTGGTAAGTGCGCTCAACCTTCACGCCACGTTTGCGGAAAAGATCCACAATCGTTCGATGCAACACCGTGGCACCGAGCTGCGATTTTATATCGTCCCCGACGATCGGGAGATTTTTGTCGGCAAAACGTTTGGCCCAGGCCGGATCACTGGCGATGAAAACCGGGATGTTGTTGACGAAACCGACCCCGGCTTCGAGCGCGCAGCTCGCGTAAAATTTCGCAGCTTCCTCGGAACCGACCGGGAGATAATTGACCATGATCTCGGTCGCGGAATCTTTGAGCTCGGAAATGATTTGTTCGCGGGTGGATTCTTTTTCCAGGGGCAGAAATGTGCGGAGCGGATCGTGTTCAGACATGTGATCGGCGAAGCTGTCCATGACCACGCCCATTTTCACGATGGCGCCGGTGAGGGCCACCTTGTCGCAGAAAACCCGGGTACAATTAGGGGGCGAAAAAATGGCTTTGCTGACGTCGAGCCCGACTTTTCGCCGGTCGATATCGAAGGCAGCGACAACTTCGATGTCGCCGGGGCGATAGGAGCCGATCTGCTTGTGCATGAGGCCGACCGCGGTGCCGTTGGTCGCGGAATGTCGGTAAAAATTGATGCCCTGGACGAGCGAGCTGGCACAGTTGCCCACTCCAACGATGGCGATTCGTATTTTTCTCATGGGAAAGGGCAATCCTACCCGCAGGCCCAGGCCACGGGCAAGATGCAATGTAGCAGGTTTACAGCATTAAGGTTAAGGTGGTCAGTGGAACGTGAGGTTTCGCCCTAGGAGAAATCACTACCACGATTAAGGCGTGGAAAGTGCCGTAGACAGAGCTAGCATGCAAGCATTTTTCAGGATGTTCGTTAGGACCAAACATGCTGGCCGTCTGGCGGCGATTCTGGGGGCATTTTTAGCCCTTGGATTCGGAGGCTTTACCCTCGCCCAGCCCCCTACTTATACCATCGACCAGGGCGTCGCTTTGGCCGATAACCAGAACCCCGACATCCTGATCGCCCGCAAAAAACTGGAGGCAGCCAGGGGCAGCTTGATGGAGGCCCGGGCCGGTTATTTGCCTTCTGTGATCTCTTCAGGCTTCGCAGACAAACGCCAAACCCAGACCAATTCCGACCTTCGTGAGCAGGATTACAACGCTTCGGTCCGAGCACTGGAAAATGTTTATACCGGCGGCGCAGTTTCCAACCAGGTGGCGATCGCGCGGTTGCAGATCGAAAAACAAAAATGTGAGCTGGAGGAAGTTCAGAACAAGGTGGCGATGGATGTGCGGGTCGGTTTTTACGACGTGCTTTTGAACCGTGCCAAAGTTCGCGTCCGCGAAAACTCGGTCCGCGTTTTGGGCGAAGAGCTCAAAACACAGGAGGAGCGATTGAAGGCGGGCATCGTCGGAACATTGAATGTGCATCGTGCCCAGGTCGCTTTGGCTAACGAGGAGCCCGAACTCGCCAATGCCAAGACTGAGCTGGGGAATTCCTACCTTCGGTTGGGCGAACTTTTTGGCATCGATTATCGCACCCAACCCAGCCAATCCGGATTCGAAGTGGCCGGGCAGTTGCAATACGCCGCGCTCCATCCGGATTTAAACGAATGTCTGGGCCGCGCGGACGCGAAACGGGCCGAGATCAGAGCGCGCCAAATCGATGTCGAAATCGAAGACCACCAATATCTGGTCGATCGCTCGGAGCTGCGGCCCCACGTTCAGCTTTTTTCCGGATACGAAGTTTATAGCGAGCGCGATCCGAATGTGGGACCGGAATTCAACCACGGCTATCTCGTCGGGGTGAACGCGACCTGGCATTTGTTCGATGGTTTCGCGACCAAAGGCCGAATGCAGGCGACCCACGCCCGCGGCGAAGCAGCCCGGGCGGCGCTGGAGGCTGCGCGACGATCGGTCGCGTCGGAAGTGCGCAGCGCGTTCCTCGATTTGCAGCAATCGGACAACGTTCTCGAATCCGAAACCAAAAATGTTCAGACCGCCGACGAGTCGCTTGAAATTACAAAATCGAATCTCGCCGCCGGACTCGGAACCCAGCTCGACATTTTGCAGGCCGCAGCCGACGTGACTCGGACCCGAACCACCCGGTTGAGCGCGATTTATTTGCACAACGTCGCGCTCGCTCGCCTCGCCCGCGCAACCGGAAGCACACCGCAAGAGCTCGATTTCACCTCGAATCGTTCGAAGAAAAAGAGCGAGCAGCAGGCCGTCGATATGACTAGGCCGCCGGCAAAAATCACCAGCCGATGAATCTCCGATTTATTATCGCGATTGTAGACCGTCTGTGTCAGACGCCGCGCCGACTCACAGAGACGGCCTACAAGATCGACCTCATATCCAGCCAATGAGATTTCGATTCACAATCACGATTCTCTGGTTGTCGATTTTGCCGATTGCGCCGGCGATTACGTTGGATCAAACGCTTCAGTCCACGCTCGACAACAATCCGGCGATCCAGCAGGCGAAACTGAAACTCGAAGCAGCGGCCGGGCGCCGGCTCGTTTTTCGATCGGTGATTTGGCCGGGCGTAAAAATGAATGTCCCGGGCGGCGTTCAAGGCGGAGATCGTGCAGGCAGCACGTCCACCAAGTTGTTTGGATTCGTGCGTGGCGCGTTGAATCAGCCATTAATCGACATGGCGATTCCGCCGTCGCTTCGTCGTGGCGACATCGAAGTTCTGATCGCGCAACAACAGTTGAATCTGGCGGTCGAAAACCAACTGCACGACGCGCGGATTGCGTTTTATTCCGCACTGTATCAGCGAGATCTGAGATCGCTTCGCGACAAACAGCGGCTGCGGCTGGACGAAAACGTCGCCAGCCAAAGTGATCGTTACAACGCCGGCCTGGTCGATCGAAGCGCATTCACCACGGCGACAGTCGAAGCGCGCGGACTCGATCCCATGGTTGAAGATGCGCAGCGAGCATATTCGGCCGCGCAATTACAGCTCGCCCAGGCGATGGCAAAGGATTTGAAATCGAAAACGCCACTGCCGGAACCTGAAGGCGAACTGACATACGCGACAGTGAATGTCGATTTGAGCAAGGAAATAGACACTGCTCTCGATCAACGAACCGACATCAAGCTTGCGCGACTGCTCGTTCGCGCCGCCAATGAAGACGAGCGCATCATCGCGGCCGGCTATTATCCGTCGGCAACGGGTAGTTTGACTGCCGATTACATCCCGGTGACTGGAATTCATCGCGAGGGGTCAACCAGCCGCAACCAGGATTTTGTCGGTTCTGAAATTCGCGAGGGAGCCGCTTATACCTGGCAGGTGATCGACAACGGCAAAGTTGGCGGCGCGGTCCTGAAAGCGCGTTCGGCCAAAGAGATCAACGAGCTCGAACTGAAAAAGTTGGAGGCGAATGTTGGACAGCAGCTTTCGCGAATCCGCAATCAGCTCAACGGAATTGCCGAACGTCACAATGCATTGATCTCCGGTGCCAGCAACGCCGAGCAGGCGGCCTCCGCGGTCCAGCAGAATTTGGGCAGCGGCCTTTCGTCGCAACTCGAATACCGCGTGGCGGAGAGCAGTTTTCTGAAAACGCAAAGCGGGCTGCTGGAAGCCAGCTATCTGCAAAATGTGGCCCTGGCCGACTGGGACCGGGCCACAGGGCGCTATTTTCAATTCTCGCAAGATATGCGTTAGTTCCAGTCCTTGAAAATCCCGGGCTCCAGGCGGCTTTTGTCGGTCGTAGTCGTGCTGCTAATCCTGATTTGCGGTGCGGCTTATTATTTTTTCATGCCGGTAGCGGATGTGGCGGTTGTTCGGCGCGGCACTGCGATCTCGGCCGTTTATGGAACGGTGCGAATCGAGCCGGCATTTGTCGTGCACGTCCGGGCGCAGAATTCCGGATTCATTCAGCTGGCTGAAGAGTTTTCCGCCGGCCGCGGGGCTATCGGCAAGAACGTGACCAAGGGACAAGTCCTGGCCACGATCGCGGACGAAACAACGGCGCGGCAATTGAAACAGGCCCAGGCCGATATGCGGGCGGCCATGGAACGGGCAAAGCTGCCCTTGCCATCCGAAGAACCACTCAAAGCGGCTGAAGATAATTTGCGCCGGCTCGAACAAGTGGTCGCGACCGGAAACGTACCGGCGGTTGATTACGAAAAAGCCAAAAGCGAAGTGAACCGCCTGCGCGGTCAGCGCGACAACGAACGAATTGAGCGCGATCGCAATCTTCAGGCCCTGGATGAGGCGCAAAAGAAATTGGAATCGCAAATGCGCAATTCGGAGATCCGCGCCCCGATGGACGGATTGCTCAGTGCCGTGCTCACGATCGACGGCGAACTCGTTAATGAAGGCAATCAATTGTTCACGGTCTCGTCCCGTAAAACCTACGTGCGCGGCGAAGTGAATGAGGAGGACGTCGGCGAAGTGAAGGCAGGGATGAAAGCGAAAGTGCAGTTATACGCTTATCGCAACAACGTGTTCACGGCGAAGGTTTCTTCGGTTCAACCGGCGGCGGATCCGGACACACAGCGTTACACGGTCATCTTGGAAATGGAAAAACCGCCGGACAATCTAATGGCCGGAATGACCGGCGAAATGAACATCATTACCGGCACACACGAAAATGCGCTGCTCGTGCCCACGCGCGCGCTCATTGTAGACCAGGGTTGGATCGTGAAGCGGGGTATCGTGCAAAAGCGGACGATCAAAGTTGGTTTTCGCACACTCGACTTTAGCGAAGCATTGAGTGGCGTCTCGGCCGGTGACCGCATCGTCGTGTCCGATCAGGACAAATTGCGGACCGGCGAACCGGTGCGACAACACCGGATCAACTTTTCGCCCACTCCGTGACCGCGCCGCTCTACATAGCGCTGCGTTTTGCCACGCATCGCAAACGCGCGCTTCTGCTCAGTCTTGTCGGAGTTATTTTCGGTGTCGGAATTTTTATCTGCACCCAGGCGCAGACCCAGGGATTCGCCCAGTTTTTTATTAATTCCACAATCGGCAGTAATGGCGCGCTGGTTTTGAAGTCACGATTTCAACCGCGCTATGAAGAACTGGTTGTTCCCACGAAAAATGTGAGCGCCCTCCCCGCGCGACGCAATTATTTCGAAGGCATTCACAACGTCAGCGAAATCATGCGGGTTAGCCGGCAATTTTCGAACGTGGTCGCGTGCTCGCCGGTGCTTCGCGGTAATGTCAGTGCGAGGTCGGGATTCGAGACGACCACAGTGGAGCTTTTCGGAATCGACCCAGCTTCACATCTGCGTACGACCGACCTGGCCAAACAAATCATTGACGGCAAATTTGATGATTTTACCAACAACACGACCGCGGTAATTCTCGGCTATAGATTGGCCGATCAGCTCGAGGTCGGCTGCGGGGACTCAATTCAATTGCTTTCGCCGGGGGGTGAGTATTGGCGTTTCATCGTAGGAGCCATTGCCCGCAGCGGGGTCGGCGCGATCGACGCCACGCGCGTTTACGCGCACACCCGCGTTGCCCAGCGACTGCTCAAGAAATCGTATCAAGCGTCCATGATTATCTATAAGTTGCGTGATCCGGACCGCGCTCCGGCGCTGGCCGCTCATTTCGAGACTTTGTTTCAGCATACTTCGCAAAGCTGGCAGGAGCGCGAGGAATCGACTTTGCAATTGTTTATCATGCTCCGTTTATCGGTCGCGATCACGGTTTCGCTGATGATTCTTCTGGCCGGTTTCGGAATTTTCAACGTCCTGACGATGTCGGTGCTTTCGAAAGTCAGAGAGATCGCGATTTTGCGCTCGATGGGCTATCGCCAGGTTGACATCTCGGCGATTTTTCTCTGGCAGGGCGTTCTCATCGCGACAGTTGGCTCATTGATCGGGTGCTTTTTGGGCGCACTCCTGACGTGGATTGTTTCCAAAGTTCCGATTCACATCCGCGGTTTGCTCTACACCAATCACTTTTTGGTGGTGTGGGACTGGCGACATTATTTTTGGGCAACTGTACTCGCCGGGATCGCCGTGTTCATCGCCAGCTACGTTCCCGCGAAACGCGCGGCGCTGCTGCAACCCGTGGATACATTGAGAGGATCGAGTTTTTGAAAGACGACATTTCCCTTAGCTGTCGCGATCTCGAACGATTCCTCGGCGAAGAGGAAGAACGGGTTCACGCGCTTCGCGGAGTTTCGCTCAATGTCGAAGCTGGAAGCCTGCATGCCGTAGTCGGTCCATCCGGCTGCGGAAAAAGTACACTGCTCTACATCCTCGGTCTGCTCGATGTGCCCGATGCCGGTTCGGTGGAGATTGGCTCGACCCTGATCGCAGGTTTGAGTGACGAAGAGTTGGCCCGACGCCGAAACCAATTAATTGGTTTTATTTTCCAATTTCACTTTCTAATGGAGGACTTCACCGCGCAAGAAAACGTGATGATTCCGATGCGCCGGCTCGGCCAGCTAAATGATGAGGCTATGTCATCTCGGGCGGCTGACTTGCTAAAAGCTGTCGGTCTCGGCGACAAAATTCGCCGTCAAAGCCGTCACCTTTCCGGCGGCGAACAACAACGCGTCGCCATTGCGAGAGCGCTGGCGAACGATCCCCAAGTCATTCTTGCCGACGAACCAACCGGAAATCTCGACACCAACAATTCTCAGCGCGCCTTCGAGCTGCTATCAAACATTGTCCGCGCCCGAGACAAAGCACTGTTGCTCGTTACTCACAACCGATTCATCGCCGACGCCTGCGATTGGGTCCACGAAATGAAGGATGGCCGCATCGTCACCAGCCATCCGCACGGCCAGCGCATCCTGGTGTCGTAGCTCAACTCCCCCATTTCCATGGCGGCACCTAGACCGAAGATTTCCGTTTTGCTTCCGTCGCTCAATTCGCGGAAATTTCTTGAGCCGCGGGTGGATTCACTGCGTAATCAAACCTTTGCCGATTGGGAAGCGATCGTTCTCGACAGTCATTCGACGGATGGGAGCTGGGAATTTTTCAAATCGGTTGTTGAATCCGATTCGCGATTTCAGCTGCATCAAGTTTCGCGCGAGGGATTATATGCCGCGCTGAACAAAGGGCTCGAGCTTGTAGCCGGTGAATTTCTGTATATCGCGCCTTGCGACGATACCATGGCGCCGGAATTCTTCGCAGAAATGCTTGAACTTCTTGAGCGCTGCCCGGAGGCCGGTATCGCCGCCTGCGATTGTCTGCTTATCAATCAGGAAGGCCATGAGTTGCGGACCGAGGATATGGTCGAGCAATTGTCGGAACGGCAAATCAGAGACCTGTTGAAGTCGGGGACGGTTCGCACATCCCCGCTGCCGATCAGTGAAATTAAATCGAATTATCGGCCTCCCCTCCATGATTGCCTTCTGCATTTTTATGGAAGCAGTGTTTACTTTTCTCTAACCCAACTGCTTATTCGAACAACATCGGCAAAGGCGACAGGTTTTTTCGAGACCAATGTTGGGTCAGCAGCCGATTTTGGCTGGCTCGTTCGCCTAACAAGTTTAACCGGCTCGATTTACTTACCAAAGCGGCTGGCAACCTGGCGTTTTCATGGAGATCAATTGAGCTTGCGCCGTGACAACACTCGGCTCGCTGCCATGTCCAAAATGTGTCAAAACATCTTGCCCGAATTGCGCCAACGTTATCCCGGCTTGCTTGCGCCCAGCGACTACAACTCACTTTTGTTGCCCTACAAAATTCTTCTGGCCCGATCTGTAATTCGCCGTCTCCTTTACCGTCTCGAAGCCTTGGCGCACATGTGCGCAACTTTGGTGACACACCCGCTCACGACGTTGCGCGTATTTTATCGATCCGGATTTCGAGAAACCCTGGCCGGAAACTCTCTTATTGTCAGCATTCTGCAGCGAAAAGGACTTGTCCCGCGCAGGCTGGATACCATCAGGTAAACACGACTGAGTTCGGGTTTTGCAGGTGGGTCAGAAATTTGGCGGTGTAGTCCGCCCACGAACGAAATGTCCGAGCGCGAGCTTCTGCACAAAGCCGCGAGTAAAGTTGCTGATCGGACAGCAAGGTGCTGATGCCCTCGGCCAGGGCGTCTACACTCGTTTGATCGACGATCAAGCAACCGCCACCGACCGCAACTTCGCCGAGTGCGCCGTTGCCGCCGCAAACGACCGGTTTTCCGTGCCACAAACTCTCGGCGATTGGCAATCCGAACCCTTCCATGAGCGAGGGATAGACTGTAAACCGGCATGATTTATAAACCTCATGCAACGCGTCATCACTGATATGACGCAGCCAGCGCA
>JAJPJU010000346.1 GCA_021324035.1 Spartobacteria bacterium
GTTTCTTCAATTGGCGTGTCGGGATCGACGCGGTGCTGATAATAAAGATCAATGCAGTCGACTTGGAGCCGGCGAAGACTTTCCTCACACGATTTTTTTACGTAATCGGGCCTGCCGTTAATTCCGCGAAATACCGCTCGTTCCGGATCGCGGACGATTCCGAACTTCGTCGCAATGACAACCTGCTCGCGATGTCCCTTCAGCGCGCGACCGACAAATTCTTCGTTTGTGTGCGGACCATAGACATCCGCGGTGTCGAAAAAAGTAATGCCGAGCTCGAGCGCGCGGCTGATCGTAGCGACCGATTCTTCGTCATTCCGATCGCCGTAAAAATCGGACATGCCCATGCAGCCGAGACCGATGGCTGAAACGACCGGGCCGCCGCGACCTAACTTACGCTGTTTCACGAGACGAAATTGTAGGGCGTTTCTGTGAAACGCCAATCGATTAGAATGGCGTCTGACACAGACGCCCTGCAGTTCAGATTTGCCCGATCCATGTTCGCGGGGCGCATTCTTCCCAGCGCTCCCGGATCGAATCGAATTCACTTTGGCCGAGTGGTCCCGCTTCGAGTAATCGGGCGTTTTCACCCCAGCGCTGCGGTTTCTTGGTGCCAACAATGGCGGTGTGAACGCTCGGAACACTCAGCGTGAATCGCAAGGCGATTGAAATACCCTTCTTCGAATCGCCGCGCAAAAAATCGTAGTTCAGTTTTCGCAACCGCTCCCAATATTCATGGTGATAGGAATCGATCGGATGGTGGCCTGTTTTCCAGGCCGCGTTTGCGATCGGGCGCTTGGCGATGACGCCCATTTCTTTCTTCCGCGCGACGGGAATGGTCAGATCAATCGACTCCTGATCGGCGATGTTGACGGAGGTTTGGAGGACATCGAACGCGCCCGATTCAACCGCGAAATGCGCGGCCTGACTGTCGCCGCTGTAACCGATGTAACGAGTGTAACCTTTGTCCCGGGCGGTTTGCAGGGCATCAATCACTTCGCCTTTTCGCAATTCGGTTTCCGAACAACTGTGCAACTGCAGCAAATCGATCCGATCAGTCTTCAATCGCTTCAAACTGCGCTCGACACTTTCCAGAATCGAACTTTTCGACCAATTGGCTCCGCTTTCCATTCCATGGGGATGGCCGCATTTGGTGAAAAGATAAAAATCCTTGCGGCGATTGGCGACCGCCTGGCCGATCAGTTCCTCGCTGTTGTAATAACATTCGGCAGTGTCGATCACGTTCAGTCCGGCATCGAGCGCGCTGTTGAGCAGTTCGACAACCGTTTCCGAGGATGCGCGCTCGTAGCCAATTTCGGACCCGCCGAAACCAAGGACCGAAACCTCCATGTCGGTTTTGCCGAGGCGCCGCTTTTCCATTCTGTCCACAGATTACGCAGATTTAGACAGATTAAATCCGAAAATCTCTGCCTGAACTAATTTGAGAAAATCTGCGAAATCTGCCGATTAAAAGATCAATCTTGTTTTCCCGGAGCCGCGTTCGATTTGCCCAATCCTCTTCGCCCGCAGCATCGACATCGCGCGTTTTGCGTCGCGCTCGGAAACGATCGCGACCATGCCGATTCCCATGTTGAACACCTGAAACATTTCTCTTGGATCAACATTCCCGTTCTGCTGCAAAACCTTGAAAATTTGCGGCATCCGCCACGATTTTGTGTCGATGACTGCGTCGCAATTTTTGGGAAGAACCCGCGGCAAATTATCGATCAGTCCGCCGCCGGTGATGTGAGCCAGTCCTTTGATCATGCCGTGCGGCGCTTTCGCGAGCAGCGGCTGATAATTTTTGTGCACGCGAAGGAGTTCTTTGCCTATTTTGCGCGGACTTAGCCGCATTTTTTCGAGCAGAATTTTGCGGGCAAGAGAATAGCCATTGGTGTGGAGACCATTTGATGCGAGCCCAAGCACCACGTCGCCCGGTTTGATTTTCCGGCCATCGATCATTTTAACGCGGTCGACCACGCCGACGATGCAACCGGCCAGATCGTATTCGCCGCTGCGGTACATGCCGGGCATTTGGGCGGTCTCCCCGCCGATCAATGCGCACTTCGCGGCCCGACACGCTCGCGAAAATCCGCCAAGAAGCTGGCCGAAAACCCGCGGGTCGAGTTTTTCGCAACCGATGTAATCGAGAAAGAACAAGGGACGCGCACCCAACACTGCAATGTCGTTCACGCAATGGTTTACCAGGTCGGCGCCAACGGTATTGTGTTTGTTCGTCGCAAACGCGATTTTCAATTTTGTGCCGACGCCGTCGATGCTCGCGACTAGCACTGGATCGCGCATTCCGGGGAAATTTGCCCGAAACAACCCTCCGAATCCGCCGATTTTGCCGAGAACCTGCGGTCCGTGGGTTTGTCGGACGAAGGATTGAATCCGGCGCTTGAGGCGGTTGCCCAGATCGACGTCAACGCCGGCGGATGCGTAAGCTTTTCTTCTTTTGTCCACAGATTTCACAGATTTTCGCAGATTATTTCAGAATTCAATCTGTGTAATCTGCGTAATCTGCGGATCACTTGAGGTCGGTGAATAAGCTCGGATGGCGCTCCTGATCGACGAGCGCCTTCGCGCGGTTCTCGCGTTTTTCCATGATGAATTTGTCGAGCGCGGGATCGACCGGCAGCGGATAATCGCCGTTAAAGCAGGCGAGGCAGAATTCGTTCATTGGTTTGCCGGTGGCGCGGACCATTCCTTCAACGTTGAGGTAACCGAGGCTGTCGACGCCAAGGTATTTCGCGATCTCGTCCATCGACATTTGATTCGCGATCAACTTTTGTGGATCGGGAAAATCGATGCCGTAATGGCAGGCAAACCGGTGGGGCGGACAACTCACTCGCATGTGCACTTCCTTCGCACCGGCTTCTCGCAGATTTACCACCCGCGCGCGGGCAGTCGTTCCACGAACAATGGAATCATCCACCACCACGACGCGTTTCCCAGCAACCATCTCCTTGATGAGATTGAGTTTTACGCGCACATCGAAATCGCGAATCAGCTGGCTCGGCTGTAGAAAAGTGCGGCCGATGTAGTGGTTCCGGACAAATGCGTGCTCGAACGGGATCTTCAATTCTTCGGCAAAACCAAGCGCGGCGTAATTACCCGAGTCCGGCACGGGCACGACGATGTCGGCTTCGACTGGAAATTGGCGGGCGAGCTCGCGTCCCATTTCCGTCCGGATCTTTCCGACGTTCACGCCGCCGACTTTGCTGTCGGGCCGCGCGAAATAAACGTATTCGAACATGCAAAACGCGGGCCGCTGCGGCTGGAATGGAAACTCCGAACGCATCCCGTGTTCGTCGATGATTAAGACTTCGCCAGGCTTCACATCGCGGACGAACTCGGCGTGGATCAGATCGAACGCACAGGTTTCCGACGCGAACACGTAGGCGCCATCGAGTTTGCCGAGTGAGAGCGGCCGCCAGCCGAACGGATCGCGCACCGCAATCAATTCGCGTTCGGTCATGATCAAAACCGAAAACGCGCCCTGGATTCGGCGCAACGCCCCCAGCGCACTGCTTCCGTTGTCCAGCGGTTGGGCCAGCAGATGCAAAATGATTTCGCTGTCGGTCGTGGTTTGGAAAATCGAGCCTTTGCGCTCCAGTTCATCCCGCAAAACGTCGGCGTTGATCAAATTGCCGTTGTGGGCAATCGCCATTTGTCCACGAACGCAATCGACCACCATCGGTTGCGCGTTTTTGATTGTGCTCGTGCCGGTCGTCGAATAACGGGTGTGGCCGATCGCCCGGCTGCCTTTGAGTTTTTCCAGCTCGCTTTGACCAAACACCTGCGACACCAGACCCATGTCTTTGTGAATCAAAAATGAAGTCCCCGGCCCGTTGCTGGTAACTATGCCGGCGCTTTCCTGGCCGCGATGTTGCAATGCGAAAAGTCCGTAATAGGTCAGGACCGCCGCGTTGGGATGGCCGAACACGCCGAAGAGGCCGCACTCGTGCTGCGGAAATGCCTCGCGCTGGGATGGCTCCGTCTGGTCGATATTGCCTCCTGCAGGCCGGTGCGTTTGGTCTGGAGAGATCACACGGAAACTTCCATGCAACGGCAGTTCATTCAACGTGTTTGATTACAAACTAGGAATGCCCTCGGCACAACTGTCGCCTTCGACCAGCCGCCGAATCGAGTTCCACCAGTCGTCGTAAAGATCGGCGATCGGCCACGAAAATTTCTCGGTGCTAACTTGAATTCGCAGTTCGTCTCCGCCCGTTTTGCCGAGGTGTTGAAATGGCACGCCGGCCTTTTGGAGCATTGCTGTTGTCTTGTCGAGATTTTCAGGCGCGACGGAGATCACGATTCGCGACTGCGATTCGTTGAATAATGTTGTGGCAGCCGTGCCGGCTGCCTTTTCTGCGCCCGACACGGACGCCTCTACACTAATTTCCGCGCCAAATCTTTCTTTCGGATTAAAACAACATTCCGCGATCGCCACCGCGAGCCCGCCTTCGCTGCAATCGTGCGCGCTTCTCACCAAGCCAGCATGGATTAGATCGCGAACTGCGTTTTGGATTTTGATCTCATGGGCAAGATCGATTTTGGGGACGGGCCCAATTTTCAGACCATGACAAGTTTTTAAGTAGCGCGACCCGCCCAGCAGGTTGTAGCCGGGACCGGTGGTCCCGGCGTTGCCGGCATCATCGATGCCGGCAACAGCGCCCACGAGAATGATTTCATCACCGGCGTTTTTGAACCATTGAGTGGTGATGTGCTCTTCCTTTTCGATCAGGCCGACCATCCCGATGGTGGGGGTCGGATCGACCACCCCGGCGGGGCTCTCATTATATAGAGAGACATTTCCCCCAGTTACCGGGGTGTCGAACGCCCGGCAGGCTTCCGCCGCGCCTTCCACTGCTTCCCGCAGCTGCCAGAAGTTTTCCGGTTTGTAGGGGTTGCCAAAGTTCAGGTTGTCGGTGACGGCCAACGGCTTCGCACCGGAACAGGTGAGATTTCGGGCCGCTTCCGCGACGGCAATCTTCGCCCCTTCTCGCGGATCGAGCGCGCAGTAGAGAGAATTGCAATCGCTCGTTGCCGCCAAAATCTTATTGGCGTAGCGAACGAAAAACACCGCAGCGTCCGAGCCCGGCTTGACCACCGTGCCGGTGCGAACGGTATGATCGTACTGTCGATAGACCCAGTTCTTCGAGGCGATCGTCGGATCGCGAAGTAACTGGCGCAATGAGCCTCGCACAAAGTCCACAACGGACACGGAGGTGTGTGTTTGGCGTGAAATTTCTTTCAGAAAATTCGTTGCGTCCTTTGTGGACGTCGTGTGAGTAGGTCTCTTTGCTTCGCGCGAATACAAAGGTGCCTCGTCTGCCAAAGGCTTCGCCGGAATTTCTGCGGCGACGGTGCCGTTGTTGCGCACCCGCATCATGCCGTCATCGGTAACGCGACCGATTTCGGCCCATGGCACGTCCCATTTATCGAAAATGTCGCGAACAAGTTGTTCTTTTCCGCGCTTGGCGATGATCAACATTCGTTCCTGGGATTCGCTGAGGAGTGTTTCGTATGGCGTCATTCCGGGTTCGCGCTTTGGAACTTTGGCGAGATCGATTTCAATTCCGCTGCCGCCCCGGCTTGCAGTCTCGCAGGTCGAACAGGTCAAACCGGCCGCGCCCATGTCCTGAATTCCGGCCACGGCATCGCTCGCGAGCAACTCGAGACAGGCCTCGAGCAAAAGTTTTTCTTTGAATGGATCGCCGACCTGGACTGCAGGCCGGTCTTCCTTTGATTCTTCGGTGAGTTCGCGCGACGCAAACGCCGCGCCGGCCAAACCGTCCCGGCCGGTTTCAGCGCCGACGTAAAAAACCGGATTGCCAACTCCTCGCGCCGCGCCGCGCGCGAGTTGATCATGCCGCAGCACGCCGAGACAAAAAACGTTGACCAGCGGATTGCCTTCGAAGCTTTCGTCGAAATAAATCTCGCCGCCGATTGTCGGAATGCCGATGCAATTTCCATAATGCGCGATGCCGGAAACGACCCCGGCGAAGAGCCGCCGGTTGGCGGCGATTCTCGATGCTTGATTCTGGATGCTCGATGATCCGTTGCCTGCCTTTGATCCAGTATCCAGTATCGAGGATCGAGTATCTTCTGAAATCGGTCCGAACCTGAGTGAGTTCAGACAAAACTCCGGGCGCGCGCCCATCGTGAAAATGTCCCGAATGATTCCGCCGACACCGGTGGCGGCGCCCTGGAAAGGCTCGATTGCGCTCGGGTGATTGTGGCTTTCCATTTTGAACGCGATCGCCCAGCCATCACCGATATCGACTACTCCGGCATTCTCTTCGCCGGCTTTGACCAGAATGTTTGGTCCGGTCGTTGGAAATTTCTTCAGCTCAAGCCGGGAATTTTTGTAGGAGCAATGCTCACTCCACATTACCGAGAAGATCCCGAGCTCCGTGAAGTTCGGCTCGCGTCCGAGAATTTTTTTGATCCGCTCGAATTCTTCCGGGGTCAGGCCGTGTTTCGCCACCAGTTCCGGAGTTACTTTTGGATCGGTGGTCGGTTCGGCCTTGGTCATCGACCCGGCACGTTAACTGAAGCGAAGCGCGACACAACTCGCGAAGATTTTCTTCGAATACGGCCACTTACGACAAAGTCTAAGTTATATGGAGAGGGGGATGAACGATGAAACGACAAATCAAGATTCTGGCCGTGTTGGCGTTGACGTTTCTGTTCGCCCAAGGCGCATTCGCATTTCCGGGTGAGCGAATGCCCTACAGGGCGGCGCACTTCGCCGGCAGAGTTGCCTACAAAATCGACAGACATGTAATCCATCCAGTGGTTCACGGGATCGATCGTCACCTGCGATAAATTCTTAGCTAATCGGGTGTGGTGGCGGCCGTGCCGGCCGCAAGACTGGAAGTTTCGCGCCCGGCACGAGCGCCTCTACACCTTGCAGCTCGAATAATTTCCACGCGAGATCAGTCGAACAAGCGATAAATAAAACGGAGGGAAAACATAATGAAGAAAGTTATAATTGGATTGGCTTGTGCGCTCGTTGCGCCATTTGCATTCGCGCAGACGACCACAACCGAACAGACAACGACCACCGCGCCGGCAACCACGACGACCAGTACGACTTACACGACTGGCACCGTCACTGAGTATGAGCCGGGCAAAACGATCGTGGTCAGGGATGAACGCGAGGGGCCAGTCTCGTTCGCGCTTCATGCTCCAGTCCGCGTCGTCGACAAAGCGGGACACGTGATCAGCAGAGCGCTGTCTCCGAAAGACCGCGTGAAGGTGTATTACAGCGGCACGGGTGAGACCCGCACCGTTGAACACGTCGAAGTGGAAGATTAACAGCGTGACATGGGCTTCTAGCCCTTGAAAACATCGGCAGGATGCCGATGCCACGTCTTTAAGAGCCGCGGAATCCATGGTATTCCGCGGCTTTTTTGTTTTTTGAAGCAAGCCGATGTTGGTTGCGCTTGCGTTGTGCGGTTATCAGCTATGGCTTATCAATGGCCGTGTCCGCTTTGAACATGATCGGCTCAATGTGTCCGGACCGAAAGGAAGTGACGGCTGAGTCCGAGGCGGCCTGGCATTGTGACAAGTAACCAGTTGAAGCGCGGAGCCCTCTGCACGCTGGCTGTTTTCGCCTTGGGATTGAAGTCTGCACTCGCCCAGGGCGGACCGCCAATGATCACCGACGATCCCGGCACGCCGGGGCCTGGCAAGTGGGAGGACAACATCGCGATCATACTTGATCATCACTCCGGAGAAACGTCGCTCGACCTGCCGCAGTTCGATTTAAACTACGGGGTTGGCGAACACATTCAGCTCACCCTTCAGACCGGGCCGGTATTGTTAAAACGGGATGATCATGGGCCGATCGGTGGCATGGGCGGGACTGAGACCGCCGTGAAATGGCGGTTTCTCGATGAAGATACGAGCGGCTTCGACGTATCCATGTTCCCCCGCATTATTTTTAATATTCAATCGTCATCACCGCGGCGCGGACTCTCCGAAGACGGAACTCGATTTCAAATTCCGTTCGAAATTGCGAAATCGTTCGGCCGATTTCACGCGGATGCGGAATTCGGGCCGGTTGGAATCACTGCCGGCCGCAGCGAATGGCTCTACGGAATTGTCGGCGGCTACGATGTCGTCAAGACAACCACGTTCATGGCAGAGATCCATGGCACGTCCCGGATGAATTTTACAAGAGACGTGCTGACCCTGAATTTCGGAATCCGCCAAACCTTGAACGAGCGCTGCTTTTTCATTGGTTCGTTGGGCCACGAAGTTCACCAGCCGGACGACGAACCGCTCGCGCTGATCGGCTATTTCGGCGTCCAATTGCTTTACTGACTGATTAATGCGCTTTTGACGCGGGCTTTTGCGGGAAAATCAGAATCAAAGCACCAATCACCACCAGAAGCGTGATCGACGCGGTGTATCGGCTCAACGCTAATCCTCCTTCCGCGTGCGGCTTGTCCAACAAATCGCCAACCACTGCGCCAAGCGGACGAGTCAAAATGAAGGCCGCCCAAAACAACACAGCGTGAGAGATGCTTGTGAAATAATAGAGAAGCGCGGTGAGAAGGAGCAGGCTGCCGAAAATTCCGGCGGCGCCGAGATAACCCATGTCTTTGGTGTCCGCCACCCAATCGCCCAGCGCCGTCCCGAGCGTCTGTGAGAACATGATCGTGACCCAATAAAAAACTTCGACCTTCGGCGTCGCCACGGTTTCGACCGAAATGCTTCCGGTTGACCAACGCCAGATCAAAAGTGATGCGACGACCAAAACAAACAAAATGCTCGAACCGCCGGTGTAACCGATACCGAGCGATCTGTCGCAATAATCGGCCAACGTTGTGCCAACCGTCGTCGTCGCCACAATGGTCAGCCAATAAAGAAACGGGTGAAATTTTTTTGCTTTGATCTGAAGGAGAACTGCTACAACGAAAATGACCCCGAATATCGCGGTGCCGATGAGGTAGCCCGTCCCTTTTGCCTCATCGGTTGTTTCGCCGAGCCACGACATGGTCACGGCGTCGCCGCCGGTTTCGCCCAATGTGGTTGCGAGGATTTTAATGATCCAGAAAACCAGCGTGACTTGCGGCACCTTGGCTACAAGCTCGGAATTCTTTGAGGTCATTCTGGCGAATCGAGAAAGGCGAATTGGGTTAATCAATACAGGCAGGGAAATGCTGCATTGAAGTCGTAAACAAATCGCAGTTGCGAGGACAAACAGTTGTCTGCGAACGAAATCCGGCCCTTGGTTAAAGAATGCCGGCGACGCCGAGTCGGTTTTGGCATCGTCCGCGGAGCGGCTGATCCGCCAGTTGCGTCGAACCCCCAAATCGCGGACATTTTGCGCCTCGATATGGGTTTCGATTTGAAAGAGATCATCGCCGCGCGTTTGGGCGAAAACTACCTTCTGCACGAGAAGCATTTGAATCGCACGCTGGTGCAGGCGCAGCGCGTCATCGGCTTCGACAAGGTCTATGCCCGCGCTGAAGGCGCCTATCTCTACGACATGGATAACACGCCGTATCTCGATTTTCTGAGCGGCTACAGTGTTTTCAATATTGGCCGCAACCATCCGCTGGTGAAAAAAGCAATCCGCGACGTGCTCGACCTCGATCTGCCAAACATGGTCCAGATGGATTGCTCGCTGCTCAGTGGTTTGCTCGCGGAAGCGATCACCAAGCGCACCCCGCCGCATCTCGACGCGGTTTTCTTTTGCAACTCCGGCACCGAAGCGATGGAGGGCGCGATCAAATTTGCCCGCGCCGCGACCGGACGAAAACGAATGATTTCGCTGGCGAGCGCGTTTCACGGTTTGAGCGTTGGCTCGCTTTCATTGATGGGCTGCGAAAGTTTTACCGAAGGGTTTGGTCCGTTGATGGAAGGGTTCGACGCGCGCATTCCGCTGGACGATATCGAGGCGCTCGAACGTGAACTGAAATCGCGGGATGTTGCCGCCTTCGTGATTGAGACCGTTCAAGGCAAAGGCTGTCAAACTCCGAAAACTGATTTCTTTCCGCGCGCGCAGGAGCTTTGCCGGAAGTACGGAACGCTCCTGATCTCCGATGAAGTTCAGACCGGTCTCGGCCGCACTGGGAAAATGTTTGGGTTCGAACACTGGGACCTGGAGCCGGACATCATCACCCTCGCCAAGACATTGAGCGGCGGTTACGTGCCGTGCGGAGCGATCGTTGCCCGGCGCGACATTTACCAGAAAACTTTTTCGCGGATGGACCGTTGCGTCGTTCATTCGACCACCTTCGGCCGCAACAATCTGGCGATGGCTTGTGGACTGGCATCGTTGGAGGTGATCGACAACGAAAATCTCATCGAGAACTCGGCCAAAATGGGCGCGCTGCTCATGGAAAAAGTCGAGGCGCTGAAAGCGAAACATTCGTTCATCAAGGAAGTTCGGGGCAAAGGATTGATGATCGGGATCGAGTTTCACGAGCCAACCGAGTTCAAGCTCAAGATGGCCTGGAAACTTTTGCACAAGATTGACAAGGTCTTGTTTGCGCAAATGATCGTGACCCAGATGTTGAGCAAGCATCGCATTCTGACTCAGGTGGCGGGCCACGCCATGGACGTGATGAAAATTCTGCCGCCGCTGATGATCGGCGAAAAAGAAGTCGACATGTTTGTGAACGCGTTGGACGAAGTGCTCACCGAATGCCGCAAATTCCCCGGCCCAATGTGGGAACTCGGGAACAATTTCGTCCGCGCCGCTTTGGGTTCTCGCAAATCCGCCGAGCCCAGACCGGTTTCGGCTTAACTCGGCGTTGCCTGGCTATCTCGAGCTCGAGAAATAGTTGCGCTCGCGAGATTTTCCGATTGTCGATCTTTGCAACACATGAA
>JAJPJU010000358.1 GCA_021324035.1 Spartobacteria bacterium
GTCCGGCAACGCGCGCGAAATGATGACCGACATTGAGTAATCGAGGAACGACCTCGACACCTCTTCGGCGACATTTATCGGATCAACTTTTTCGTTCGCGCTATACATCGCTTCGCTGCGTTATTCGCTGAATCTCTAAATCGTTAAATCGCTAAATGATTAAACGTCCAGGTTCCGGACGTTTAACGCGTTGTCCTCGATGAATTGGCGGCGCGGTTCGACCACGTCGCCCATCAGGATGGTAAACATTTTGTCGGCGTCGACCGCGTTGTCGTCGTTCAGATCCACCTTCAGCAGCTTGCGTTTCTCGGGATTCATTGTGGTCTCGAACAATTCCTTGGCGTTCATTTCGCCGAGACCCTTGAACCGTTTGATCTGCACACCGCGCCGTCCGATCTCGAGGATCTTTTGCAGAATTTCTGGAATCGAGAACAGCGGATGGGTCACAGCTTTGTCGCCTTCACCTTCGATCAATTCAAAAATGGGCTTATCGCTGGCTGCGTAGTGATCGACCTTCAGTCCTTTGCGGGCGAGTTCCGCAATGATTTTTTGAATCACGGCCGACTCGTGGAGCTCGACCAGTTTGCCGCGGCGCCGGGGGCCGCCGTTTGTTTTCGGCGCAGCCGCCTGACCATCGCCTAGCGGCAGCAGCTCCTGCTCGATCTGGGTATCGAATAAATTGAGATCCGGATTGGATTCGTGAAACTTTCGAACCGCTTTTTCCTCGTGGAAATAGTGGACGGTTTCATCGTTACCTTCGCGCACTTTTACCAGGTAGGATGGCAGCTTGCCCGATTTGGCGTTGCGTTCTTCCAAATAAGCTTCGAAATCTCCGCCGTGACGTCGCACGGCTTCGCTGAGCTTCGCCAGTTTTTCGAGCGTCTCGAGAATGTCTTTTAATTGGGCGGCCGTGATTTCCTTTTTGTCGGCCAGATTTTTCAGCTTCACGTCCTCAGCGCCGAGTGAAATCAGAATCTTGTTCAGCTGCACGTCATCATCGACGTACTCTTCGCGCTTCTTTCGTTTGATTTGATAGAGCGGCGGTTGGGCAATGTAGATTTTTCCGGCGCGGACCAGTTCGGTCATTTGCCGGAAGAAAAAGGTGAGGAGCAGCGTGCGAATGTGCGAGCCGTCCACGTCGGCGTCGGTCATGATAATGATGCGGCCGTAGCGCAACTTCGAGATGTCGAATCGGCCTTCTTCCTGTTTCCCGTTGCCGTCGCCGGCATCTTCGCGCGGTTTGCCGATCCCCGTGCCGATGGCTGTGATCATCGATTGGATTTCGTTGTTCTTGAGGAACTGATCTTCCCGAGCTTTCTCGACGTTGATCAACTTTCCTCGGATCGGCAGGATGGCTTGATACCGGCGATCGCGTCCTTGTTTGGCAGAACCGCCGGCTGAATCGCCCTCGACAATGTAAAGCTCAGTCAATTCCGGATCGCGCTCCGAGCAGTCAGCCAGTTTGCCAGGCAAACCGCCGCCAGTTAACGCGCCTTTGCGAATCGTCTCGCGCGCTTTGCGGGCAGCCTCGCGGGCCCGCGCAGCCGTAAGCACTTTGTCGAAAATTTTTCGCGCGATCGGCGGAGTTTTGTCGAAAAACGTCATCAACCCCTCGTAGACCGCCGAGTTCACGATGCCGTCGATCTCGGTGTTCACCAGTTTGACCTTGGTTTGCGATTCGAAACGCGGATTCGGAAGTTTGATGCTCAGGACCGCGATCAAACCTTCACGGACATCGTCGCCAGAAATGGACGGGTCTTTCTCTTTCGTAAGATTATTGGCTCGCGCGTACTGGTTGATTGCGCGGGTGAGTGCGGTTCGAAATCCGGTGAGGTGCGTTCCGCCATCCGGATTCGGAATTGAGTTTGCGAACGGCAGGATCTGGTCGTTATAGCTGTCGTTGTATTGCAATACGACGTCGACAAAGACATCATCGCGCTGCCGCTCAATTACGATTGGCTTCGGATGCAGCACCGATTTGTTTTCGCCCAGCTGCTTTACGAATTCCTCGACCCCGTTTTTGTAGAGAAACGTTTCTTTCTTGGGCGACTCGGTCCGTTCGTCGGTGAGATTGATCACGATTCCAGGATTGAGAAACGCCAATTCGCGAAGCCGGGTGGCCAGACGCTCGAATTTAAATTCCGTAGTGATCGTAAAGATCTCCGGATCCGGGAGAAATGTGATCAGCGTGCCGGTAGCTTTCTTGCCTTTGACTTCGCCGATGACTTCGAGTTTTTGGGTCGTCTTACCCTTGGCGAACGCCATGTGGTAGACCTTGCCGTCCCGCGAAACCTCGACTTTGAACCACTCTGAAAGCGCGTTGGTGCACTTGGCGCCGACGCCGTGAAGACCGCCCGAATATTTGTATGCGCCCTGACCGAATTTTCCGCCTGCGTGCAGGTTCGTTAACACCAGTTCGACAGCAGGCATTTTCCATTTCGGATGAATGTCGACCGGAATTCCACGGCCGTTGTCACGAACCGAAACGCTCCCATCGACGTGAATGTCGACGTCGATTTTGTCGCAATATCCGGCGAGATGTTCGTCGATCGAGTTGTCGAGAACTTCGTAAACGAGATGGTGCAGGCCGCGCTCGTCCGGGTCGCCAATATACATGCCCGGACGCTTCCGGACGGCTTCCAGGCCCTCGAGTTTGTCGATCTGCGCAGCGTCGTATTTCTGCGATTTGTTAACGCCTGAAGAGGCGCGCTGACGATTCTTCTCGTCGGAATTTTCGTCGTCCGGATCGGGGACGGCGGCGGCTCGGGCTGGCATTAAAAGAAGGTAGTCGGGAGCAACCGAAAAACAACAATTAATCTCATGGTTTCCATGGGCTTTTTTGCGCTACCGGTTGGAGGTCGGGACCCGCCAAAACCCACGATATTGTGGTTGGCCCGATCTAGTTATTCACATTGTTTTTTGACACCTTGACCTGCTTGTTTTGTGCTCCGAAAATGTGCCCTTCCATGCGCCTCCAAACCCTAGCCGAAGCCCGCTGGATCCTCGCGATTTTGGCCGTCGTCGCACTCGTTATCCTGTTTTTCAGCGCGTGGCTTTTCCTGCTTGTTGCGATCCTGATCGCCTACACGTTTTACTTTTTTCGCGATCCCGAACGATCGGTTCCGGATGACCCCAACGCGATCGTGGCAGCCGCCGACGGCACCATCACCGACATCATCGAGATTGATGAAGGCGAACTTCTGAAGACAAAAACCAGACGCGTTGGAATTTTTCTGTCGATTTTCGACGTGCACACAAATCGCGCTCCGATTGAAGGCAAGATTACCTTTCGCCAGCACCGTGAAGGTCTGTGCGTCGATGCGCGGAAACCGGAATGCTCGGAGAAAAATGAAGCGATGGTCTGGGCTTTCGAAAATCCGCGCGCAACAATCGTTGTCCGTCAGCTGACCGGTGCGATTGCCCGGCGGATCGTTGCCTGGTTAGCCGTCGGCGACGAGGTCAGGAAGGGCGAGCGTTTTGGAATGATTCGCTTCGGATCGCGAACAGAAGTATATTTGCCGTTGTCCGCCACCATAGCCGTGAAGGTTGGCGAACACGTTGCCGGCGGATCGACCATTATCGCACGTCTCCCAGAGTCATGAACGAACAGCCGTCGAAAATTTATCTTCTGCCGAATTTGATGACGGCGGGCAATCTGTTCTGTGGATTCACCGCCACGCTCAAAATCCTGGAAGGCGCGCTTTTGCAAAGTACCGACGCCGTTGCGGCCAGCGAGCGCTTTCATGAAGCGATCTGGTTTATTTTGGGCGCGTTTGTTTTCGATTTCCTGGACGGGCGTCTGGCCCGGCTCGGTGGCCACGACAGCGCGTTTGGACGCGAATTTGATTCGCTTGCGGACATTGTCTCGTTCGGAGTGGCGCCTGCGCTACTCGTCTATCGCATCGTCCTGCAGGAATTTCGGACCGCGTGTTGGATCATCGCGCTGGTTTATCTTTGCTGCGGGGCGTTACGTCTGGCCCGTTTCAACATTGCGCAGGCGAACAACGAAAAACAATCCAATCACAGTAACAAGAGCTTTACCGGCTTCCCGATTCCGGCCGCCGCAGGGCTGATCGCTTCGATTACGCTTTTCATGCTTTGGCTCACCGAGGGCGAACACCAGCTCGGCAAATGGAAGTTCGCGCTACCGCCCCTGTTGATCTTTCTCTCGTTCATGATGTTCAGCCGGTTCCAATATCCGAGCTTCAAAGCGGTCAATTGGAAAACCAAAAAGTCGATCCCTCGTTTTTTGGTGATCGTGTTGATCCTGATATTTACCGCAATGTTTTATCAATGGATGCCGGCTGTGCTGTTTCTCGCTTATCTGCTGTACGGATTTCTTCGACCGTGGCTGTCGCACGAGTGGCGGCGGGAGATTGAGGAGGAGATCGGCGAAGAAAACGACGAACCGACCGAGCAGACGTTGTAAATTGTAGGCAGTTTCTGAGAAACGGCGGCGTCTGATACAGACGCCCTACAACGCATTCAATTTCGCCAACACTTCCGGGTCCCGGACGTCGGCCCAGCTGCCGGTCAGCGCGATCGCCTGAACTTTTTTGCCGGACTGGCCAAGCTCGCGAATCGCGTCGGTCAATTCATATTCGCCACGTGGTGACGGTTTCAGTTTGGCGGTGAAATCGAAAATGCTGGGTCGAAAGGCATAAAGACCGGCGTTGTACCACGGACTGGTTGGTTCACCCGGCTTGGGTTTCTCTCGAAGATCGATCAGCTCCATCTGTTCATTCACAAAAACGGCCCCGCCTTTGGTGACATCTTCTCCGCGGGTGACGCTGATTGTTGCTTCAATGCCTTCCGGAAGGTCAACGATGCGTTTGTAATTTTCTGGGGCGACCAGAATATCGCCATAGCCCAAAACGAACGGAGTATTGGCTGCGAAATTTTTGGCGAGCTCGACCACGCGGCCGGTTCCATCCTGGATCGTTTGGGTCAGATATTGGATTGCGGCGTTGTAACGCGAACCATCTCCGAAAAAATTCTGCACCGACTCCGCCCGATATCCGACAATGATCAGAAAGCTATTAATTCCCGCATCCCGCAAACCTTCGACAATATGTTGAAGCACGGGCTTGCCACGGACCTCCAGCATCGGCTTGGGAATCTCCGCGGTCATTTCACGCATCCGGGTTCCGCGTCCGGCGGCGAGCAACACTGCTTTGTCGATCTTCATACTTTTGTCATGTCGAGCGAAGTCGAGACATCGCTAAATATTTCTGAGCAGCCAAGCGAAATCTGAACAGAGGCAGTTAGAGATTCCTCCACGTTGGTCGGAATGACAAAAATGGTTTCAATTGAAATTCAACGGCGTCTCATGGACAATTCGCGCCAATGGCTGCGCTGCAATTCCTGAGCAAATACCGTGAAACCGGCTTGCTGTTGTTTCGCGCAAGTATTGGTCTGGTTTTCATTATTCTGATCGCGCCCATTCTCTGGAGCGGCACCAGTAGCTGGGAAAATTTTGGCTCCGCCATGCGTAATCTCGATTTTCATTCGCATTATGCGTTCTGGGGATTTGTCGGCGCCATCCTCGGCTGCACCGGCGGAATTCTAATGGTCCTCGGTTTGTTCTTTCGCGTCGGCGTTCTTTTTGCGATCGCGGTTACCGCGGTTCACCTTTTGTCGGTCATTCACAATCGCGGCGATTTTTATGTGCGACTGCCCGCGTTTGAGATGTCAATTCTGCTCTTGAGCCTGCTCTTCATCGGGCCCGGCAAATACAGCGTCGACAAAAACTAGGACGACTTCGCTTCTTTCGGCGTCGCAGTCTTGTCGGGCGGCAGCATCAACGCCGGCAAATCAAGTTGTTTGACCATGCCGCTGACTTTCGGCAAGTCGTCCGCCTTGATTTGAGCCCATTTTTTCAACTGTTCATCAAGTTGGCCGCTGAGCTTCTGGAAAACGTCGAGCTGTGATTTGGTTGGCGGATTGGTGTCACCGGCATCGATGAAGTGACTGAAAGCGTCAAATCGTTCGTTGAGCATGCTTGGAAAAGCGAGGTTCGCTTCCGATCCCTTCATATCCACCTGAATCAACTCCTTCTCCACGTCCGACATTTTTTTGTTGAGATCATCCGCTGCCGACAGCGCCGTTTTGAGCTTTGGATCTTCGCTGAAACGGAAATGCAATGTCTTGATCTGCGCCTTGATGTCGCGAATTTCATTTACTGCCTGATGCAGTTGCGAGATTCGACCCGTTACCTGCGCAGACAAGGCGAACTGCTTTTGTAGCGACGGCTCCGATCCTTTGGTTCGCGGATCGATTACGACCTTCAATGGGGCGGTCTGCGATTTGCCGGCTACGGTCAGTTTCACCTGGTAATCGCCGGGCAACGCCAGCGGCCCCTTCGGTCCGGTCCCGGAATAAAATGCGCCCGGAATTTGGACCGGATCGTCGTAGCGAAGGTCCCACGCGAACCGGTTCATCCCTTCCTTCGCCGGAATTGTTTTCACGCGCTCAACCCGATCCGGCCATTCCGGAGGTTGTTCGCCTTCTTTTTTCTCCTTGTTCGACAAATGGCGGACGACTTTGCCTTGAGCGTCCAAAATATCCATTGTCACTTCCTCTTTCGGCGCGGCCTTCAAATAATAATCAATCATTGCACCGGCGGGCGGGTTGTCGCCGACCGGCTGCCGTTTGTCGAACTCCTCCGGATAATGCAAACGCAGCGCGACTTCCGGATGATAGAGAATGAAATCGGGGTTCGTTGATTGCTGGTTGAGCTGCCGCAACGGCGTGATGTTATCGAGCACCCAGAACGACCGGCCGTGGGTTGCCACTATAAGGTCGTCGTCTTTCACGACCAGGTCGTGAATCGGCGACTGCGGCAAATTCAACTGCAAGGGCTGCCAATGCGCTCCGCTGTCGAGCGAAAAGTAAATTCCCAACTCAGTTCCGGCATAAAGCAGCTCTTTCTTTTTTGGATCTTCGCGAACGGCGTGCACGTATGCGCCGTCTGGAATTCCACTCGTAATCGACGTCCACGTTTTGCCGAGATCGGTCGTTTTGAAAATGTACGGCTTGAAGTCGTCGAGCTTGTGCCGATCCACTGCTGCGTATGCGGTTTTGCCATCGCTCGGCGACGCTTCGATCAAGTCGACCGTGCTCCATTCCGGCATTTTCGGACTGACATTGGTCCAATGCCCGCCGTCGTCCGTGCTGAGGTGAATCAGTCCGTCATCGCTTCCGGCCCAAAGGGTGCCTTTATCGACCGGCGATTCCGCGAGCGCGAAAATCGTATCGTAATATTCGACCGAGGTGATGTCGTTCGTTAACGGTCCACCGCTCGGTTGTTGTTTCGATTTATCGTTTCTCGTCAGGTCGTCGCTAATCTTGGTCCAGCTTTGACCGTGATCGGTTGATTTGAAAACGCATTCGGCCGCCGTGTAAATCACGTCGGGATTGTGCGGCGAAAGCATCAGCGGCGAGACCCATTGGAACCGATGAACGAGATCGACCGCGCCGTGTCCGGAATTATCGAGCGGCACAGGGCTGATGTCCTGGACCTCTTCCTTGCTCTTGTCGTAACGAACCGCATAGCCCTCGCTGTTGGAATAAATAATGTGCCAGTCGCGCGGATCGGGAATGACGAATCCGCATTCACCGTCACCGGCCGGATACCAATCCTGCGGCCCGATCACGCCTGAGTCGGTCCGGCTCGCAATGCAAACGTTCGAGTTGTCCTGTTGCGCGCCGTAAATGTGATACGGGAACGCATTGTCGACCGCGACGTGATAAAACTGCGCCGTCGGCTGATTGTTTTGCGTGGTCCAAGTTTTCCCGCCGTCGATTGAGATCGCAACGCCGCCATCGTTTGCGTTGCCGATACGATTTGGATCCGTCGGATCAATCCAGAGGCCGTGATGATCCCCGTGCCGCGCCGGAAGCAAATTGAACGTTTTGCCGCCGTCGACCGATTTGAACAATCCGGTATTTACAATGTAGACCGTGTCCGGCGACTTCGGATCCGCGTAAATCTTGCTGAAATACCACGCGCGCTGGCGGAACCGGCCGTCTTCGTTAATTCGCGTCCAGTTTTGTCCGGCGTCATCGGAACGATAAATGCCGCCTTCTTTTGCTTCGATGATCGCGTAAATCCGGTTCGCATCCGCGCCTGAAACAGAAACCCCGATGCGGCCCAGAATTCCGTCCGGCAGACCGTTACCCTGCAGTTGTTTCCAGGTTACGCCGTTGTCTTCCGATCGATAAAGTCCGCTGCCCGGACCGCCGCTGGAGAAAAACCAGGGCTGCCGTTTCGCCTGCCACAACGAAGCGAACACGATGTTCGGATTGTGCGGATCGAACACAATGTCGATGCCACCGGTGTTTTCGTCCTTGAACAAAACATTGGTCCACGTTTTGCCGCCGTCGGCGGTTCGAAAAATCCCGCGCTCTTTATTTGGACCGAAGGCGTGTCCAAGCGCCGCCACCAGCGCAATTTTCTCATCTCTTGGATCGACAATAACCGCGCCGATGTTGTGCGTATCTTTCAGTCCGACGTTTTTCCAGGTCTTGCCGGCATCGATCGATTTGTAAACACCCGTCCCGTAAGTTGTGTTGCCGCGAATCGCCGCTTCCCCGGTTCCGACATAAATCGTGTTGTGATCGGAAGGCGCGACCGCGATGGCGCCGATTGACGAAATATCTTCCTTATCGAATACCGGCGTCCAATTTTGTCCGGCATCGGTCGTTTTCCAAACGCCGCCGGCAACTCCGCCGAAATACCAGGTGTTTGGCTCGCCCGGAACTCCTTCGATTGCCAGCGCACGGCCACCGCGGAACGGCCCTACCTGGCGCCACTGCATTCCACTGAAAAGCTTTTCGTCGATCGCGCCCGGGGGCAGCGGTTTCTTCTCGGGCGAAACTGCAGGCGTAGGGCTTTTGCCGCCGCCTTGTTTACTTGGAACGGCTGTAGGTTCGACGGCCTGGCTGTTTTGGAAAAACGAGCACGACAGGAGCAACACGAGACACAGACGAAGGAGTGGCTTGAGCATCCGAGTAGTTTGAAAAGCTAGCAGCGCCGTTCAACTGGAATCCGTTGTTTCATTAACACCGTCCTTCAGCGCGGCGGTAGTGGCTGATGAGACGGACGTGCTGCCAAAATGTAGGCGATTATTGCTTCGCGCTCTTCCGGTTTGAGGCTCGCCTGGTGCGACATGTCATTCACAATCTGCGGCCAATCTTCGCGCGTATATTTCCATATCGGCGGCAGGGTGTGGCATTCAATACATCGATGGACGAAAAGTTTACGGCCGCGATCGAGGATCTGCATATCGACGCGTTGTTTTGAGGGAATCGCTGAGACCATCGCCGGTGTGACCGGCGGGACGTAATTCGCCGTTTCGCACCCAAGCAAAACAGGCGTCAGGACCGCCGCCAATTTGGGCAAAGTGAAGCAACAAATTCCGGGGAGCGCACGTGCCTCGCCTGCCGGCGATGACGCACTCGTCGTCGCGAACTTTTTTGAAACAGAGCCATCTGTTTGGTCACTGAAACAAGATGATCGCGGCGAGGCGCCGCAATCAGCACGCGAGGCGCGTGCGCTCCCCGGCGCGGAAGTGCGCGGTTGCGTTTTCATTTTCAAAATCCAATCCCGAAAATTGTGCGCAACTGAAAACTCGGTTCGTCTGCTGTGTCGGTCGCTTGCGCCAGCGCAGTCACGGTTACGAACCATTGATTCCGCCGGTACGAAACGTTCGGACCGATGAAAACATTTCTAGTCTTCTCTTCGTCCTTCCAATCCGGAAAAACGAATTCGTGCAAAAGTTCGACGCCAACCGATAAACGCGGCGAAATCTCGTAACTCGCGCCGAGCGTTTGCTGGAATTCGCCGGTTTCCTCTTCCAGATGACGCTCTTCCCATTCGGCCTCGAGGGTGGCGTTGTAATCAAAGATCCAGCGCCCGAGATTTTTCTGCGCAATCAGTTTCGATTCGGATTCGAAATGGCGCCGGGCGGCGCTGATTTCTTCGTAAACTGAAATCCCGACAGGATCGATGACCGGGTTCGACAAATTGTAGATGAGCTCAATCGCGCCGCCATCGTAGGTAAACCCGTCTTCGGTGTGATGGGACCAGTCGAGTGGATAAAGGCCGATTTGGAAGTGGTCGGTGATTCCAATTTCGAATTCTTCGCGCATAAAAACGTCGTTTTTACTTTCGCTTGAGCCGTGCGCCCAGGTCACCGTGTTTTCCAGTCCGACGCTGCCCGGTGCGGACGTCTGCGCCTCATACAGAAACGTGAAATGACGCACGCCGGCCAGAGTTTCCGTTACCGGCCAGATTGCCAGCAAAAGGGTCGGCACCCACACGCGTCTCATGAATCTCTCTCCAGCACGATTCCAAGCCTAACGATGTCGGCAGATGGACGCTGCCGGGGCATTGCCAATTTTTAACGCGCGATTGCTGTCGTTAACTTGCTATTTGTTAGCGCGGAATTGCGGTGCGTGCGCGAACGTCAACGTCGCGGCGTCTAATATCTATGTGCGGCGACAGCGGCGCGCGGTAGCGCGATATCCGCTTCCGCTTTCGCTTCGATGACTGGTTCAGCACTCATTGGCGTGATCCCACCGCCAAGTTTTCGCGCCGCATAATAGGAACCGACCACGAGAACGCCAGCCACGCCCTGGGCAATGAGGGTTTCGTAAGTTGGAAATATTGAGAACCAAAGTCCGGCCCATTTCGGAATCACCGAAGCGAGCGACGGAATTGGAGTTGTTGAGATCCAATGCGCCAGCTGCATTTCCTGTGCTTGCTCGCCCACCATCACCAGGAGGACGACGCCGAGTAGGATGCCAGTTGTGATCAACATTTTGCGGTAGGGCAATTTTTGCTGAAGAACGAACGTCAGCACGGCAACGATCGCGGAAAGCGCGATCCCGAGCAGAGCTCCCTGCAGAACAACTCCGCCGCCAAATCGCAGATGATATGTCTGCAAAAATAGAACTACTTCGAAGCCTTCACGGTAAAGAGAAGTGAACCCGAGCAGGATTAATCCCCAAACGAGCGAACGTTTGGCAAGGTTGCTCCCGTGCCCGTTTTCCAGCAAATGTTTGCGGCGGCGATTATGCGCTCGGATCCAGCCGCCCCAATAAATCTTGTGGAAAAACCAGTTCATGATCACCAGCAGCACAATGACGGCGACCAGTCCGGTCGCGGCCTGAAGATCGAGCGCGCGCATGTTATCGCTCAACGAATCGACAATTCCGACCGCGATGAACCACGTGATCAACGTGGCGATGAACGCAACGCCCGCGCCGGTTGCAACGGGCTTGCGATGCGCCCTTTTCGCGCCGGTCATGCTGGCAGTGATTGCCGCCAGGACCAAAATGCACTCGAGACCTTCGCGAAAGACCAGAACGCCGATATCAAGCGCCGCGACGGTCTTGCTGGTGTTCGGATCGGTCGGATCAGGCGCGCCTTGGGCGAAAATTCCCTGCCAGATCAGGATCGCGATCACGGCCAGGGCGGCGATCGAAATTCCCGCGCCCCAAAAAATCCGCCACGGTTTTTCTATCGGGCGCAAAACTGTCCCCTTCACGATATAAAATTAACATACGCCCGGGAACGTCGCTGCCGGTTAATTGCCATTTTTTAGCGGGAAATTGCGCCCCGGAAATTTGCACCACGAAGGACACGAAGAGTACGAAGACACAGAGAAGAATGCTTCTTTTTTCCTTCGAGGTCTTCGTGATCTTCGTGGTGACAAAAGAAATCCTGTTCAGGCCGCGTTAATGCAGGTCGGTGGACGAGATCGGGATCGTGTAGCGAGAGTCCTGATAGCCGACGTCGACAGTCTGCTGATCGCGCGACAACACCTGCAATCTGGTTCCGGGAGGCAAGATCGTGGA
>JAJPJU010000021.1 GCA_021324035.1 Spartobacteria bacterium
GACTCAGGTGGCGGGCCACGCCATGGACGTGATGAAAATTCTGCCGCCGCTGATGATCGGCGAAAAAGAAGTCGACATGTTTGTGAATGCGTTGGACGAAGTGCTCACCGAATGCCGCAAATTCCCAGGCCCAATGTGGGAACTCGGCAACAATTTCGTCCGCGCCGCTCTTGGCTCGCGGAAATCTGCCGAGCCCAGGCCGGTTTCGGCTTAACTCGGTGTTGCCTGGCTATCTCGAGCTCGAGAAATAGTTGCGCTCGCGAGATTTTCCGATTGTCGATCTTTGCAACACATGAATCGACAAGCCATCAGGCGACCTGCAAACTTGGCGGCAGACGTTTATGTCACTCCAGCAATTATCTGATCTCGCGCAAATAATTGCCGCCGTCGGTGTCGTTGCTTCGCTGCTCTTTGTCGGTTTGCAGATCAGGCACAACACGGCCGCGCTCCAGCGCAACGAACATAATTCCACCATGGCGCAGTGGACCGTGATCCGGCAGGCGATCGCAACCAACCGCGACATTGCCGAACTGATGAGCACTGGCCTCCACGGCCAAAGCGCGTTGGATGCTGCCGATCAACTGCGGTTGGAGCAAATGCTGCAAGAATATGCCTGGGCGTCTTTCCACATTTGGGACAGAACTCAACGCGGCGTTTTTCCAAAGGGAACTTTCGAAGCGACGGCCGGAGTGGCGTTGTACGATTTGCTTCGGACGCCGCGCGGAGGCGCGTGGTGGGCAAGCGCCAAGAACAAGGGCTTCATTCCGGCGTTCGTGACGGACGTCGATGCGGTGCTGACGAACAGGCATTAACACCTTGCTGCAGCGAGGTGTTAGAACATCCCATTGACCGTCCGATAAATCGCTGATTGTCAGCTTGTTGCGACCGATAGAAATCGCGTGCTGCCTGGCGGCTTCGCTGCGCGGAGCTGAACCGACCGTGCTTGGAGATCTCGTTCCTCCTTCAACAGATTTCCCGTTGTCGAGTGTCCGAGCGAGGCGTACGTTGAACCAACCAGATGAATGCGCTTCTGCGTTCATCTAGATGGAGGACCTATTATGAGCACTGCTGTCGCAGAACCGAAAACGAAGCTCAATCAGCTCGAGCAACTAAAGAAATTCACCAAGGTCGTCGCCGACACGGCGGATTTCGACACGATGAAGGAATTCAAGCCGGAGGACGCCACGACAAATCCGAGCCTGGTATATGCCGCAACCCAAAAGCAGCAATACGGACGATTGCTGGAAGAGGTCTTAAAAGACCGCAAGAATTCCGGGCTTAGCGGACACGCTCAGATTGAGGACATTTGCGATCATCTGCTAGTCCAGTTCGGCACCGATATTTTGCAAATTGTGCCGGGACGGGTTTCGACCGAGACCGACGCGCGGTTGTCTTACGACGTAGAAGGTTCGATCAAAAAAGCGCGGCACCTGGTTGACCTTTACGCGAAAAAGAAGATCCCGCGCGAACGGGTCTTGATCAAAATTGCGTCGACTTGGGAGGGACTTCAGGCTGCCGAACAACTCCAGAAGGAGGGAATCTTCTGCAATCTGACTTTGATGTTTTCACTGGTGCAGGCTGTGCGCGCCGCGGAAGCGAAAGTGCAACTGATCTCGCCGTTTGTGGGCAGGATTTACGACTGGTACAAAGCGCACGAGAAGCGCGATTACACCGGACCGGAAGATCCCGGTGTCCAGTCAGTCACCGAAATTTACACTTACTACAAGCACTTCGGGATCAAGACCGAAGTAATGGGCGCGAGTTTCCGCAATACCGGACAAATTCGCGAACTGGCCGGCTGCGATTGTCTAACCATCAGTCCGGAATTGATGGAGGAGCTCTCGAAATCGAACGACCCGCTCGAGCGCAAACTCGATCCGAAAAACGCGAAGTCGGCGAAGGTCGAGAAACTGGAACTCGACGAGAAGAAGTTTAAATATTTGTTGAACGACAACGCGATGGCCTACGAAAAAACGGGCGAGGGGATCCGCAAATTCGCGGCCGACGTGTTGAAGCTGGAAAAACTCGTCGCCAGCAAGCTCTAAATATCTCAGGAACGGAGGCAAGCAGGAAAAGGCAGCAAAACTAAAGTTTAGAATTCCTGCGTTCCTTAGAGATCTGTGTTTAATGTAGTTCTGGTCGAGCCGGAGATACCGCCGAATACCGGCAACGCCGGCCGCCTTTGCCTGGCGACGGGATCGACTTTGCACCTGGTGAAACCCCTGGGATTTTCACTGGACGATCGCCAGCTCAAACGGGCGGGTTTGGATTACTGGGAGGACGTCGATGTGAAAGTCTGGGATTCGTTGCCGGCGCTGCTGCAGGCAAAAAGCCCCCAAAGCCGCTGTTTTTTCGTTACTACCAAGTCAAAACAAGCCTGCTGGGACGTTCAATTCCGGCCCGGCGACTACTTCGTGTTCGGCCGGGAAACGAAGGGGCTGCCCGAATCGCTTCTCGCCGCCCACCCTGGGAGCTGTATTACCATCCCAATGCGGGGCACTCGGAGCTTGAACTTGGCGACCGCCGTGGCGATTGTTCTTTTTGAAGCAGTTCGCCAGCAACGACCTGGCAAGGATGGTGTTGAATAACTCAGAACCTACAAAGTCTAAGAACCTCAGGAGGCTATAACTAACTTACCCATATGAAAATACTCTTAACAATAATGTGTTGTATCGGATTGGCGTCGCTCGCAGGCGCGGATCAGAACAAGAAGAAGGGCGGAAACGCAGCAGGTCAGCAGCAGGCCACGGCGTCGCAGGGCAACAAGTTCAAGACCGGCACTGGCAAAAACTTCCAGCAATCGAGCTCGGTCGGGAACCAGAACAAGTTCAAATCTCAGAACCAGTCGAATCTGAACAATTCGAACAAGTTCAACGCGAACAAGTTCAACGCGAATAAATCCAACGCGAGTAAGTTCAAGCAGAACCAGTCAAGTCTGAACACTCAGGCGAGCAAGACGACGTTCAACAAGACCAAGAACGTCAACATCAACAAGAACGTTTCGGTCAACAAGAACTTCAAGGTCCAGAAGTTCAATCTTCAGAATAAACCGTTCGGGAAATATCAGGCTGTGAAGTTCAATCAGCACTTCAAGATCGCCGGAGCCCAGAACTGGAAGGGGTCAAAATACGTGGTGTTCAAGAATTACCACCCGCAGTGGCAGAATCAGTGGTGGTGGTCGCATCATTACAACCACATCAGCATCGTGTTCGGCGCGCCCTACTACTGGGATGCCGGCTATTGGTATCCGGCGTGGGGATATGATCCCGGCGCGAGTTACTATTTTGACGGCCCGATCTACGCCTCGAATCCCGAGATGGATCCGGGTCAGGTGGTCGCGAACGTCCAGTCCGCATTGCAGCAACAGGGATTTTATCAGGGCGACATCGACGGAGTCCTTGGACCGCAAACCCGTGCCGCACTGGCTGAATATCAATCCGCCCAAGGTCTCGAACCGACCGGAGCGGTTGACGAGCCGACATTGGAAACGCTCGGAATGGCCTAACGAAAACTTAGTTTAGCTGTGAAATCGCCGCGGAGAAATTCGCGGCGATTTTTTTTTAGCAGATGATCTTATTGAGAGATTCAAAGAAGAGAAAGAGTAAGCCGAAGGGGAAGACCGCTTGCACCAGGGCGAACTTGGCCGACTAATTGTCCCGTGTCGCAGCCACCGCAGCTGATCGCCCGTGATTTGTGTCAATCGTTCCGGATGGGTTCGCGCCGGATTGAAGTGTTGTGTGGCATTTCACTCGACGTCGCCCAGGGTGAAATCATTTTCATTTGTGGTGCATCCGGCGCCGGAAAAACCACATTGCTTTACACTCTCGCTGGTTTGGAGCGACCGGAGTCGGGGACGGTCGAATTCGAAGGCCGCAATTTATATACCGGGAGCTCCGGATCGCAGGCGCGGTTTCGAAACCGGAAGATGGGTTTTGTTTTTCAGGGATACTTTTTGTTGCCGGAATTGACCGCGCTGGAAAATGTTTCGCTCCCAGGAATGATCGGGGGCAAACCGAGCAGCAGGGCGGCGGAAGAAAGTCTGTCTGCGGTCGGTTTGGCCGATCGGCTGCAACATTTGCCCGCGGAACTTTCCGGCGGGGAACAGCAACGGGTGGCGATTGCACGCGCTCTGGTCAACGATCCCGATATTATCTTTGCCGATGAGCCTACCGGCAATCTCGATTCGGCCACCGGTGAATCGATTGTGGAGCTGCTGATGAAACTCGCGCGCGAACGCAAGAAAAGTCTGCTCATTGTCACGCACGACACTAGCCTCGCCACCCGGGGCGATCGCGAACTTCATATTAAAGATGGGCGGCTGGATTAGAGGGCGCACTTTTTGTTGCTTGAATTGCTCTCCGAAACACGGAGATTTTTGGTGCGATTATGAAAACCTCTAATGCGGGCGGTGCAGTGATTGACCAACCAAAATCACGCGAGGCGGTAAAGCCCGCGGTCGACAAATCCACCGCGGCGAAACCCGCGGCCAAACAGTCGAAGATTTACATCGACGGAAAGTTTTATTCGGAAGCGGACGCCAAAGTCTCCGTGTTCGATCACGGCCTGCTCTATGGCGATGGAATTTTTGAGGGCATTCGTTTTTACAATGGCCGGGTTTTTCGGCTGGAAGAACATCTGGAACGGCTTTGGGATTCTGCGCGGTCGATTTGCCTGCACATTCCGATGTCGCAGCGCGCCATGACCGAGGCATTGCTGGAAACAATTCGGCAAAACAATCTTCGTGATGGTTATATTCGGTTGATCGTCACCCGCGGGGTCGGCAATCTCGGTTTGAATCCGGAGCAGTGTAAGACACCCAGCGTGATCATCATCACTGCGCAGATCGCGCTTTATCCGGAGGCGGTTTACAAAAACGGTTTGAGCATCGTTACCTGTGCGACCCGGAGGACAAATCCGAGCGCGCTCAATCCCGCGGTTAAATCGCTCAATTATCTGAACAACATCATGGCGCGGATAGAAGCGAACCAGGCGAACGCCGATGAAGGTCTGATGTTGAACGACGAAGGCAACGTGGCGGAATGCACGGCCGACAACGTTTTCATTATCAAGCGTGGACACATTTTCACACCGCCAATCACCGCCGGCGCCTTGCGCGGAATTACGCGAGCGGTTGTGTTCGAAATTGCTGCCGAAACCGGGATCAAAGTCACCGAGGCGGACATCACTCGTCACGAAATGTTTGTGGCCGACGAAGCGTTTTTAACCGGCACGGCGGCGGAGATTATTCCGCTGGTCAAAGCCGATGGGCGGCCGATTGGAACCGGCAAGCCCGGGCCGATCACGACCCGAATGATTTCGCGCTTCCGGGAGATAACGCGAGAAACAGGGACGCCGATTTACACCTGACCTTGATCGCCAAAAAACAGCATCGGCGCGAAAGGTGCTCGACAAACTTGGAGCTTGAATGTTTTAAGCGTGGAGCAGGTCTAAGGAAGTAGAGATGTTGTGCGACGTTTGTAAATGCAATGACGCAACGGTCTTCCTGACCCAAATCATCGAGGGGAAGATGCAAAAGGTGAATCTCTGCGACGCCTGTTCGAAGGAGAAAGGCGTTCAGGACCCGACCGGTTTCGCGCTCGCTGATTTGCTGTTGGGAATTGGCGCCGCTGAGGAAATCGAAAAAGGCGCGGCGACTCAACGCTGTCCGGTTTGCGGTTTTACTCAGGCCGATTTCAAGAAAACAGGACGCCTCGGATGCAGCGCGTGCTACGCAACTTTCACAGAAGCGCTCACCGCTTTACTGAAAGCGATGCACAAAGGCACATCGCACGTTGGGAAAGTTCCGCATCGCGCGCATCGTGCGATAGAGTTGAGCGATCGCATGCGCAACCTGAACGAGAGCCTGCAAAAGGCGGTGGCGGAAGAAAATTACGAGACCGCTGCGTCTTTGCGGGACCAGATCAAACAACTCGAAGGCGAATCAACGAGGTAGGGCCGTGAAATTTTCGAACCTGATGTCGAACGCCGGCGAGTGGCTCCGCGGCGAAGGACCGCATCATCAAGTCGTGGTCAGCAGCCGGGTCCGGCTCGCGCGTAATCTGCGCAATCGCGCGTTTCCAGGTCATGCGAAAAAGGCCGAACGAACCGCGGTTTTGGAACTGATCAAGCCCTGCGTGGAGCAACTTCCCGAAATGCAGGATTCATTTTCCGAATTTTTGCAGGACCTGTCGGCACTGGAGAAACAAGTCCTGGTCGAGCGCCATTTGATCAGCCGCGAACACGCGGCCAAGAGCTCCGGCAGCGCGGTGATCATGAATCGCCGCCAGACCCTTAGCATCATGATCAACGAAGAAGATCATCTTCGGATGCAATCGATGCGTTCCGGTTTGCAGTTGAAGCAGGCATTCAAACTTTTGGATAAAATTGACACCGCGCTCGAAGGCGACCTCGAGTTCGCCTACGATCACCGCCTCGGTTATTTGACCGCCTGTCCAACCAACGTCGGCACCGGCATGCGCGCGTCTGCGATGTTGCACTTGCCGGGACTGGTTTTAAGCGAGCTGATCAATCAGGTCGTGCAGGCGGTGAGCAAGATCGGCCTGGCCGTGCGTGGGCTTTATGGCGAAGGGACCGAGGCGATGGGCAATCTCTTCCAAATCTCGAACCAGACCACCCTCGGCGAAAAAGAAGACGAGATCATTACCCGGCTGACCAAGGTTATTGAGACCATCATCCAAAAGGAACACGACGCCCGGCAGGTTCTGATTCAGAAAAAATCAAATACTCTCTGGGACCAGATCGGTCGCGCATACGGTGTGCTTACTTATGCGCATGCCATGAGCTCCAAAGAAGCGCTCAACCTCTTGTCGATTATCAAGCTCGGGATCGATCTGGGCGCATTTCCCGAAGACAAGCGCCTCGCGATTGACGAATTGTTCATCGACACCCAGCCGGCGCACCTTCAGAGGAGCTCGCAACAGAAGCTCAGCGCGGAGGAACGCGACCATCTCCGGGCCCAAATTATCCGGACGCGTTTGAAAGTGCTCCCTAAACCTGATATCAGTAAGCTGGTGAAGGAAGCGGGTAACGGCTCGAGTCCGGAGCCAACCGAACAATGAACAATTTCACTCCCCGCGCTCAACAGGTTCTTCAGCTTGCTCGCAAAGAAGCCGATCGCTTCAATCATAATTACGTCGGCACGGAGCATCTTTTGCTCGGCTTGATCAAGCTCGGCCAGGGTGTTGCCGTCAACGTTCTGCAAAAAATGGGTCTCGATCTCGAGACGGTCCGGATGGAAGTCGAAAAACAAGTCGGCTCGGGTCCGGAAACAAAAATCGTCGGCAACATTCCCTACACGCCGCGGGTGAAAAAAGTTTTAGCGCTCGCCGGCAAGGAAGCGAAAGCGCTCAACCATTCGTATGTCGGGACCGAGCACATCCTGCTTGGCCTGCTTCGCGAAGGCGAAGGCGTGGCCGCGCGCGTTCTGAAGAGTCTGGAAATCGATATCGAACGGACTCGCAACGAGATTCTAAAAGAGCTCGATCCGAATTTTACTCCGTCTGAATCGGAGGAAGGCGGCGAGCCGACGTCAAAGAAAGATGTCAAAACTCCCGCGCTCCGCGCCTTTGGCCGCGATCTGACTGAGTTGGCCAAAAAAGGCGAGCTCGATCCTGTGATTGGACGCCGCAACGAAATCGAACGGGTGATCCAGGTCCTTTGCCGCCGCACTAAAAATAATCCGGTCCTGATCGGAGAAGCGGGCGTTGGAAAGACTGCGATTGCCGAAGGCCTTGCCCAGGAAATCGCGAGCGGCAACGTTCCCGAATTGTTGCGCGAGAAACGCGTGGTCACACTCGATCTCGCGTTGATGGTCGCGGGCACGAAATACCGCGGCCAGTTCGAAGAGCGCATCAAAGCCGTCATGGATGAGATTCGCCGCTCCAAGAATGTGATTTTGTTCATCGATGAACTGCACACGATTGTCGGCGCCGGTTCGGCCGAAGGCGCGATGGACGCGTCAAATATTATCAAGCCGGCGTTGAGTCGCGGCGAATTGCAATGTGTCGGCGCGACCACGATGAACGAATATCGCAAATACATCGAGAAGGACGCCGCGCTCGAACGCCGTTTCCAAACCGTAAAGGTCGATGCTCCGACGGTCGAAGAAGCGATTGAAATTTTGAAAGGCCTCCGTCCGAAGTACGAGGCACATCACAAGGCCAAATTGACTGACGAAGCGCTCGAAACCGCAGTTAAGTTTTCCGAGCGGTACATCACCGGACGTTTTCTGCCGGATAAGGCGATCGACGTCATGGACGAAGCGGGCGCCCGCGCCCGAATCAACTCGATGACCCGTCCACCGGACGTGAAGGAGATCGAAAAAGATATCGAAAGCATTCGCCTTCAAAAGGAAGCCGCGATTAAGGCTCAGGATTTCGAAAAAGCTGCTTCGCTTCGCGACAAGGAAAAACAGACCAAGGAAAAGCTGGACTCAATCATGCAGAAGTGGCGTCAGGAGCGCGAGGAGAAGGAAGTCCTCGTTACCGGCGACGACATGATGCACATCATTTCGAAAGTCACCGGCGTACCGTTGCAACGAATGGAACAGGCCGAGACCGAGAAGCTCCTGAAGATGGAAGACGAGCTAAAAGGGAAAGTGATCGGCCAGGACGAAGCCGTCACCGCAATTTCGAAAGCATTGCGCCGCAGCCGGGCCGACCTGAAAGATCCGCGCCGGCCAATCGGCTCGTTCATTTTCCTCGGCCCGACCGGTGTTGGAAAAACGTTTCTCGCCCAAAAACTTGCCGAATTCATGTTCGGCGATAGGGACGCGCTGATTCAGATCGACATGTCGGAGTACATGGAAAAATTCACGGCTTCGCGGTTGATCGGTTCGCCTCCGGGCTACGTCGGTTACGAGGAGGGCGGCCAGCTTTCCGAAGCGGTCCGCCGCCGCCCGTATGCGGTTGTGCTGTTCGACGAAATCGAAAAAGCGCATCCGGACGTGATGCATCTTTTGTTGCAAATCCTTGAGGAAGGCAAAATTACCGATTCGTTAGGCCGAAAGATCGATTTCCGGAACACGATCATCATCATGACGTCGAATGTCGGCGCGGAGTTGTTGAAGAAGCAGACCACGATGGGATTCGGCGCGCCCCGCGAAGGCCACGATTATGATTCGATGCGGGAAAAAATTCTGGATGAAACCAAGCGCGTCTTTAAGCCGGAATTTCTCAATCGACTCGATGAGATCACGGTTTTCCACTCGCTCCAAAAGGCCGACCTCTTGCAGATCGTTGATCTTGAAGTCGAGAAGGTGAAAGCCCGGTTGAAAGCCAAGGAAGTCGAAGTCGTTCTCGACAGCGCGGCCCACGAATTTGTGATCGAGAAAGGTTACGATCCAAATTATGGGGCGCGGCCGATGCGACGCGCGGTAGAGCGTTATCTCGAAGATCCGCTGGCTGAGGAAATTCTGCGCGGCAACGTAAAGGCCGGCAGTAAAGTCCAGGTTACGGCAACGGACGGGAAACTGGTGTTCACATCGGACACCAGCAAGGCCAAGCTCGCGGAACCGATCAGCTAACCGGTTCCAGTCGGCGCGCCGGAAAAAAGCGATTGGCGCGGCTTTAACATGAAGTTGTCGCGCCGAAACGCGTGGACAAGAAATCCGGCGAAGAGCGCTAAATTGACAACTGCGAAGACAATCGTGATATCGAGCCCTCCCAACACCGGATTTATCCGCTGACCGAAAACGCCGTAAAAGAGAAACAGGTTGGCGTTTGCCGCGATGCAGAGATTGAGGCAGCGCGTCAGTTCCGCTGGTTCAATCAAAACGAGAATCCAGGCCAGGCAGCAGACCAGAAACAGATGATTCTCGTGCACACTCATGTTGAAGTTGAAATACGCGAGAAATCCAAGCATCGAGTAGGTGACGAGGCGCTCAAAGCTGTTGGTGCGTAAGACGAAGGCAGGCAGGACGGCCAGATACACCAGGTAAAACAGGATTTTGTTCGGCCAAATCAAAAGAGGGTCGCGGGTGATGAAAGCTTCGATCGCGCCATTGATGAGCGCTCCGTACTTTTCCGGGTTGCACAGATGAAGCGCCCAGGTCTCGATCCACTCGAGGTTGAGGGCATAACCGGACAGAAATTTGTGATAGGTGAGCGCCCGTTTAAGAGAATCGAAAACGGCCGGCGCACCGAACACCAGCAGTATTGGAACGGCCACCAGCAGCCCGCTGCCGATAAATGGGACGAGTTGAAGTTTGATTCGGCGATTCCCATTGTCTGAATCTCTTGCCGATCGGAAGACGTACCAACTGACAAATGGCAGGATAATGAGAGGCTGCCATTTGATCGCGCAGCTGAGCGCGTAACAAAGAAAACCGACATTCAGCCGACCGCGCCGCAAAAGAAAGAATGCCGAGATCAGGAGCGGGGCGAAGTAGATGTCGAGATAGCCGAGGGCAACGCTGTTTAGAATCAAGGATAACTCAAGCGCCGCAGTTAGAAGCAGGTTGCGGCTGAACCAGTAAAAGCAACCGGCGGTGGCAAAAAGAAAAAGCAGGAGAGAACCTTTCAATACCAACACCGGGGCCACACCAAGCGCTTTCGCAGTCTGAACGACCAGGCCAAGAATAACGAACGCCAGCGGAGGATAATCGGTTCCGGTGTTTGAAAAACCGCCAAGCACGCCGCGGTTCGCAATTTCGTTCATCCATGTGTTCCAGATCGAAACGTCACCAGTGCCTGGAGAGAAGAACAAGCTGACCGCGATTAAATTGACCAGCAGCAACAGGCTTATTCGCGGCCATTTGGAACCAACTGTGGGCACTGCCTCCATTTGAACGAGCTGGTTCTTCAGGCGTTGGGCCGGACGCTTTTTTTGGAGCGCGCCATCTTCATTGCGTGCAAGATCACGCGCAAGTAAGCGCCGCCGTGCCGGATCAGGTGGAACTTGGATTTTCCCATCTTCGGATCTCGATCCACCCAAACGACGGGAACTTCGATCAGGTTGTAACCCGCGAGCACTGGAAGCAACCCGGTTTCCGCATTCATGGCGAAGCCGTCGCTCTGCCAGGGCATGGATTGTAAAATCTCCGCTCGATAGAGTTTGAAATTATTAGTCAGGTCGTGCTGCTTCACTCCGAAAACGAGTTTAACAGTGGCATGAAACAACCGGTTCATGACTCGTTTCATAAACGGATACCGCACAATCTTTCCGCCTCGAACGAACCGCGACCCGATGACACCGTCACAATCGTCATTTTCGATCGCATCGATAAGGGCTCTCACTTGCCCGACGTTCTCAACGAAATCACTGTCCATCGTCAGGACGTACTTTGCTCTTGAGCTCACACTGGCAAAGCCCGTCTTAAGCGCCCGGCCCACTCCGCACGGCGGAGTTCTTTGTATCAGTTTGATTTTTGGGTCCCGTTGCGCGAAGCGACTCACAATGTCGGCAGTTTGATCTGTCGAAGCATCATCAACAACGATGATTTCCAATAACTCCTGATTGTAGCCCGCCAATAGTCCTTCCAGCATCAGGCCAATCGCCGATTCTTCATTGTGCGCAATTAAAATGGTGGAGAGGGCTTCTCTCATTCGAGCGGGAAGATTCTCAGAAAGATCGCCGTCTTGCAAAATCGGCAATATGCTTTTTTATTGCGCCCCTCGAATTGAACCGCGTAATAGCACTGTTGCTCTTCAATTCTTCAATGTCGCGATCAGCCGATCACGATTACCTTGGGTGATCGATGCGTTCCCGTCGGAACTGGGTTTTTGCCCTTGTCCTGATCGTTGTCACCTTCCTGGTTTATAAACCGGCTTGGAACGGTCAACCGATTTGGGATGACGAAGTTCATCTTACCCAGCCCGGCCTGCGTTCATTGGCCGGTCTGGCCAGAATTTGGACTGATCCATCTGCGACGCCGCAATATTACCCGGTGCTTCATACCCTGTTCTGGGTGGAGTACAAACTTTGGGACGGTTCGGTCCTGCCTTACCATCTCGTTACAATTTTTTGCCACGCGTTGCTGGCCGTTTTGCTGGCTCTGATTTTGCGCCGGCTCGATTTACCAGGCGCCTGGCTTGCCGCCTTCATTTTCGCGCTCCATCCGGTCCAGGTTGAATCCGTCGCCTGGTTTTCCGAAATCAAGAACACGCTTTCGGGCCTGTTCGCAGCCGCGGCGATGCTCAACTATCTAAAGTACGATCGAGAGCGATGTTACGGCGCCTACGTTGCGGCGCTGGTGTTTTTCTTCCTCGGCCTGCTCACCAAGACCGCCATCGTCGGGCTGCCCGTTGTTCTTGTGATCCTTTCGTGGTGGAAACGCGGTTCTGTGAAGATTAAGCGGGATTTGCTGCCGCTGGTTCCATTTTTCGCGATGGCTTTCATCGCCGGGATAATCACGATCTGGGTCGAGCAAAAATTTTGTGCAGAGAATGGCGAAACATTTTATTTTTCATTGCTGGACCGGTTTCTCATCGCCGGCCGGCTTTTTTGGTTTTACCTCGGGAAGTTATTCTGGCCCCAAAATCTGACGCTCATCTATCCATCCTGGCACATCGACCAATCGACATGGTGGCAATATCTGTTTCCGGCAGCAGCATTGATTCTGGTTGCGGCGCTTTGGAGCGTTCGCAAAAAATGGCGCGGGCCGCTCGCCGCCACGCTTTCGTTTCTAGTGCTGCTTTTTCCGGTGCTCGGGTTTTTCAATTTGTCGTTCTTTATGTCCACTCCCGCGTCCGACCACCACGCCGCAATTTTCCGAGCTGACCATTTTCAATATCTTGCGACGATTGCCGTCATTGTCCCGGTAGCGGTGGGGTTGATGCGGATCGCTCTGCTCGCGGCACGGCGGTTCCGGCCTGTCATGGCGGTGGCTGGCGCAGGACTCCTTCTCCTTCTGGCTACGTTAAGCTACGTCCACGCTGGAACCTTTCGAGACAGCGAAAGTTGTTTTCGTGCCGTGCTTGCCAACAATCCGGATTCAGTGACGGCGCTCAGCAACTTGGGAAACGTGTTACGAGACCGAGGCGACCTGGATGAAGCCATCGCTCAATTCCGGCGGTCAATTGAGATCGACCCGGACTACAAATTCGGTCGCTACAACCTTGGAGCAGTTCTGCTTGAAAAAGGCGATGTTCCGGAAGCGATCTCGCAATTGCGGGCCGTTCTGAAGGTCGATCCGAATTATGCGAAGGCGTATTACACTTTGGCAAATGCGCTCGCGAAACAAGGCGACCGCAGCGAGGCAATCGCCTCCTACGGCCGGGCCCTTAAGTTGACGCCTGATTTTCCGGACGCTCACACAAATCTGGCGAACGTCATGCTCGAAGCAGGGAATACCGCCGGTGCCCTCGAGCATTATCGCCAGGCATTGCAGCTTCAACCGAACAGCCCACAGACTCATTACAATCTCGCTGTTGGCCTGGTCCGCGATGGTGATTCCGAAGCGGCAATTCCCGAATTGCAGAAAACCCTGCAATTGGATCCGAAATATCCGGATGCCGGACCATTGCTCCGCGATCTGCTCGCGAAACGGCAACAGCCGTAGTTCGACTCAGGCCCGCGGGTGCGCTTCGGC
>JAJPJU010000168.1 GCA_021324035.1 Spartobacteria bacterium
AACGGCAATTTCTCCAGTGTTTCCCGAATCAGCCGGCTCAGGCGCATGATCGCGTCGCCGCGCAACAAAATGTGAAAACGAAATTGCCCCTGGAGTTTCTCCAGCGGAGCGGGCGCGGCATCACTCAACGCAAACTCCGACGGAAGAGATTCTCGCAACCGCCGGACCAGGGTTTCAGCCGAGAGCTTGGCCCGGCCCTCATGTTCGGACCGAACCGTGATTAGAACGGCGTGCTTGAACGGAGGAAAATCGCAGCGTTCTCGAAACTCGAGTTCCTGCTGGAAATAACCGGCAAAATCGTGATGACGCGCGAACTGGATGGACGGCGAGAACGGCGTGTAAGTCTGGACGAAGACTTCGCCCGGCGTTTCGCCGCGTCCGGCTCTTCCGGCAACCTGGGTTAACAATTGAAACGTTCGTTCGCCCGCACGGAAATCAGGAAGATGCAGCGCCAGATCGGCGTTGATGATTCCAACCAGGGTCACGTTTGGAAAATGCAGACCCTTCGCGATCATTTGAGTCCCGACCAGGATGTCGATCTTGCCCGATCGAAAATTTCGCAACGTGTCGCGATAAGCTTCTTTTCGAGTCATGGAATCGGCGTCCATGCGGCGCACGTTTGCTTTTGGAAAAAGGTTCGACACGGTCGACTCCACTTTTTCGGTCCCAAAGCCGGCATAAATCAGGGCGTCTTTGCCGCAGGCCGGACATTTTTTTGGAACGACGGCAGTGTGTCCGCAAAGATGACAGCTCAATCTTGCCATGTGGCGATGAAAGGTAAGAGCAACGCTGCAGTTCGGACATTGGCGTGCCTCGCCGCAACTACTGCAAAGCAGCGACGTGGAAAATCCGCGCCGATTCAAAAACAGAATTGTTTGCTCGCGCTTTTGCAGCCGGTCCGTAATCGCCTGGGAAAGTCTTTCCGATAGAATCGGCGCGATCTTCTCTTTTCTGCGCTCTTGCCGAAGATCGACGATTCGAATCAGCGGCATTTGCTGCTCATCCACGCGCTGGTTCAGGGTAACGAGCTCGTATTTGCCGGTGGTCGCGTTGTGATAGCTCTCCAGGGACGGCGTTGCGCTGCCGAGAACAATTGCGCACTTTTCGATCTTGGCGCGCACGACTGCGACATCGCGTGCATGATATCGAGGCGCCTCTTCTTGTTTGTAACTCGTTTCGTGTTCTTCATCGACGATGATCAATCCGAGATCTTTCAACGGTGCGAATACGGCGCTGCGCGCGCCGATGACAATTCGGGCCCGGCCGGCGTGGACCTTGTGCCATTCGTCGTGACGTTCGCCATGTGACATATGACTGTGGAGGACCGCGACGGCTTCGTGCATTGCGGCGAACCGGCTTTTGAAACGCTCGACCGTCTGGGGAGTCAGCGAAATCTCCGGCACCAGCACGATTGCGTTCTGTCCACGTTCAAGAGCGCCGCGGATGGCCTGCAAATAAACTTCGGTTTTGCCGCTGCCGGTGACGCCATGAAGCAAAATCGGTTTCGCAGTTTCAGGCGCGGCCAGCGCGTCCGAAATGTTTTTGAGCGCCGCGGTTTGTTCGGCGTTGAGATCGAGATTTGCGCTGGCCACAAATTGTTCGTCCGCGTGTGGATCGCGGGCGATCGCTTCTTCGCGCAAATCGATCAAGTTTCGCGCGGCGAGCGCGCGCAACGCGTGATTGTCGAGCGATGTTTGCCGCAACAATTTCGCGGCTGGAACAGGCTTATCGAGTTTCGTAATTGCCTCGAGCAGCTCGGCTTGTCTTGGCGCGCGCCGTCGCAATTTATCGATTTCGTTTTGATCGATCACGCGCGGATGAACCACGAGTTGTTTTTTCCAACCGATCTCGGCTCGCCGGATGACTTGAGGCAATAAGCTGCGCATCACCGTTTCCAACGGGCAGCAATAGTAGGCCCCCATCCATTTCGCGAGTTCCAGCAATCGTTCGCTCACCACGGGCGTTTCGCCGACCAGAGCTTCAATCGGACGAATTCCCTTCGCGTCGCTTCGGTCGAGGGTGGCGAGGACGGTCGCCAGGGCCGATCGGTCACGGAACGGAACGCGCACTCGTGAGCCCACTCCGATCCGATCGGCCAGGGTTTCCGGCACCGAGTAATCCAACTCGCGCTGAATGGCGCGGTCTATGATTACGCGAACGAAAGCGGGCTTCATCATCTCAAATCGTAATCATGCTCGTGCTCGTGGCCGTAATCGGCTAATCATATCACGAGCACGATCATTCGTTAGCAATGCGTTTTCTGTTGAAACTTGTCCTCTGTTTCCTGCTCGCGCTGGCAGCGGGGTTTGGTTATCTCGCTCTGCGATCGGGCGATGCGCTTTACAGCGTTTACGAATGGTTGAGCCCGGCGCGCTTTCAACAATACGACCAAATCATTAGTTCAGTGGCCGCGGAACACCGGCTCGATCCCATGCTGGTGAAAGCGGTGGCCTGGCGGGAAAGCCGGTTTGACACTCACAAAGTCGGGACGACTGGCGAACGCGGCCTGATGCAAGTGAGCGCAAAGGCCGCCAACGAATGGGCTCAGCAAAATAAAATCGCGGATTTCCATTTTGACCAATTGTTCGATCCGAAAACAAATCTCGAAGCCGGATCGTGGTATTTGCGTCGCGCGCTGGATCATTGGCAAAATGAATCGGAGCCCCTGGCGTTTGCGCTTGCGGAATACAATGCCGGTGCGAGCCGCGCTCAGCGCTGGGTGGGCGCGGACGGCATGACGACAAACCAGTTTCTCGCCAACATCGAATTCCCGATTACGCGAAGTTACGTGCAATCGATCATGAAGCGGTATGCGTTTTACAAGCGCCGCGGGCGGATGTGATTCCGCCGAATATCTCAAGCAAACTCGGTCGCAATCCCGGCGTTTAATTGCGCCACCTTGCTCGTTTCAATCGCGACGTCGACCCCTCTTTGCTGGAGCGCGTCGATCACGCTTTCGGTCGGAATATTTCCGACCAATGTGTCCTGAGCGAATGGGCAACCACCAAGCCCGCCGAGTGCAGAATCGAATCTTCGGCAGCCGGCATCGTAGGCCGCGAGAATTTTTGCCGCGGCATCAGCTCGCAGGCTATGCAAATGCACGCCGATCTCGCGATCGGCGGCTGCATGAATTGCTGCGGTAACGACTCGCTGGATCGACGCCGCGTCCGCGATGCCAATCGTGTCTGCGAGAGAAATCGATTTGATGCCGAAATCAGCGATTTTTTTAATCGCGATCTCGATCTCGTCTGCATTCCATGGATCGCCGTAGGGATTCCCGAACGCCATCGAAAGATAGACCACCAGATCGGCTCCGGCCGCGTCGGCCCGTTGCTTAATCGCTCGCAGGGCGGCAAGATTTTCTTCGGCCGATTGATTTTGATTTCGACGCAAAAACGTCGGCGAAACCGAACATGGATAGCCGATGGTGCTGACTCGTTTTGTAGCGATTGCGCGCTCGGCGCCTTTCTCGTTGACGACAATACCGATGATCTCGATCTCTTTCGGAATTTCGAGCTCAGCGAGAACCGCCTCGCTGTCAGCCATTTGCGGCACGGCTTTTGGCGAAACAAAACTCACCGCGTCGATGTGTTTGAAGCCGGCATCGATCAGGCCCCGAAGATATTCGACCTTCAGTTTGGTCGGGATCTGTCCGGGCAACCCCTGCCAGGCGTCGCGCGGACATTCGATTAATTTTACCGGTTCGTTCGCCATGACTGAAATCTTTGGTAACGGTTCAAGGGAATGACGAAATCGCAAATTGCCGGCGTCTTGCAGGAGATTGCCACGCTCTTGGAGCTCAAGGATGAAAATCCATTCAAGATTCGAGCTTACGCCAACGCGGCGCGGTCGCTCGAAACTTTTGGCGGCAATTTATCCGATCTCCAGGATGAAGAAGCACTCGGCAAAATTCCCGGTATCGGCAAAGCGATTGCAGCCAAGATCAACGAACTCGCCGGGACTGGAAAATCGAAATATCTGGAAGAGCTTCGCGCCGAATTTCCCGCCGCGATCCTGGAATTATTTTCGATATCGGGGCTCGGCGCGAAAAAAATCAAAGCGCTCTACGAGCAACTGCACATCAGCTCGATCGAGCAACTCCGTGAAGCCTGCGAGTCGGGCAAAGTCGCTGAGTTGGCCGGGTTTGGCGAAACGACCCAGACTAAAATCTGCGCGGCGATTGAGCAGCGCGCCAAACATTCCGGTTATTTCCAATTTGGGCAAATTGCGGCCGAAACAGAAAAGCTTCGGCAGGATCTCGCGGGCCATCCCGACGCGCTCCAGGTCGACGTGGCCGGCAGTTATCGGCGACGGCGGGAGATTGTTCGCGACGTCGATTTTGTCGTCGCTACGAAAAAGCCCGCAGCGATCACCGAGACGTTCATTAAGCATCCGTTTGTCGAGTCGGTCATTGCTCAAGGGCCGACCAAAACCAGCGTGCGACTTCGTTCAGGCATTCAATCCGATCTTCGGGTAGTGAGTTCAACCGAATATCCATTTGCGCTCAATTATTTTACCGGCAGCAAAGAGCACAACATCGAGATGCGGAGCCGCGCCCTGCAGCGGGGTTGGACTTTAAATGAATACCGGCTGGCGAAGCTGTCGCCGGATCCGAAGGCGAAGAAGAAAATTGTTCCCGCAAAAATTCCAAAGGTGAATCAAGAAGCAGACTTGTATCGTGCGCTCGGGCTCGACTTTGTTCCGCCTGAATTACGCGAGAACTGCGGCGAATTCGAGGCTGCTGAAACCCACTCGCTGCCGAAACTGCTCGAGAAAGATAATCTGCGGGGGACATTCCATTGCCATACCGTTGCCAGCGACGGTCATAACACGCTCGAAGAAATGGCGGCGGCGGCACAGGAGCTGGGGCTTGAATACCTTGGCATTGCGGAGCACAGCAAGAGCTCGGTGCAGGCCCACGGAATCGATGCCGCGAAACTCCGTGAGCAGATCGCGACGATTCGAAAATTGAACAAGAAGTTTCGTGGCTTCCGATTGTTTGCCGGGGTCGAGTGCGACATTCTCCGGGACGGCAAACTTGATTTCGATGACGAGATTTTGTCCGAACTGGATTTTGTCGTCGCCTCGGTCCATTCCGTTTTCAATTTGTCCGAGGCGGAAATGACCAAGCGGGTGATTCGCGCGGTGGAGAATCCGTTTGTCACCATTCTGGCCCATCCAACAGGCCGATTGTTGTTAAAACGCGAACCTTATTCGATCGATATTCCGGCGGTGCTCGAGGCTGCAGCTGCGACTGGAACGTGGGTTGAATTGAACGCAGCGCCCAAACGACTCGACCTCGATTGGCGTTGGTGGCCAATGGCCAAAGAGAAGGGCGTGAAATGCGTGATCGATCCGGATGCCCACCGGACCGAACGATTGCAGGACTTGTGGTTTGGCGTAGGGATCGCGCGAAAAGGCTGGCTGACGAAGGCGGACGTTATGAATTGCTTGGCGCTTGGCAAAATCGAGACTGCGTTGCAAGCGAAGCGGCAAAAGCAGGAATAGTGTGGAGTACGGGAGATTCGCCGAAGTTATTACTCTGTCACTTCGTTCATCCCGCTTTGTCCCGTTGGGGCATGAACATTGTCAGACACTTGCAAGCTCCACCGGCTTTCAAAAATTCACTCATCGGGAGCTGATGACACTTGTAGCCACGCTTGGTCAAAGCATTGGCTAGCTTGGGCGCCCCTTCCGGCAAGACGATGTCACGGCCAAGAGGCACCGCGTTGCAACAAAAGTGCATCGCTTCGTCCGGTTCGACTTCGATCAAATCGGAAACATGTTCCCGAATGGCCTTCTGACCGTATTCGTCGAACGCTGCCGGAAACCAAATCACTGCGCCATCGGGTAGCGGACAGAAACAGGTGTCGAGATGATAGAACCGGGGATCCACCAGCTCCACGGAGACAACGAGACAGCCGAGCATCTCCGCGATCGCGCGATGGGATTTTATGTCTGAACGAAATTTGTACCCGCAGAAAAGCGCTTCCCCGGCAAATAACGCATCGCCTTCACCCTCGAAGTAATAATCATTCGGCAGCCATGAAATCTGGTAGCCGCGTTCTTCCATCCAGCGCGCGAAGTGAGGCGCTTCGCCGGCGCGCTCTTTGTGCCGAAAATTACTGGGAATGAATTGGCGGCCAACCGCGAGTCCCGCATTCGCGGTGAAAACCATATCCGGCAGTTTCGGTTGCGGACTGATTAGTTCGATCTTGCAGTCCAGCTGGGACAAAGCCGCTTGCAATCCTGTCCACTGCGCTTTGGCCACGGCTGTTTCCGCGCCACGCGCCCGGCTCATCCAGGGATTGATTTCGTATTCGATGCCGTAGAAATCGGGCGGGCAAAGTAACAACTCGCGCATACGAACGGCCGATTATTTATCGCCAGGCTGAGGCCGTTTTACTTCGGCGCCTTGTTCGCGCAATCGCTGGATTAATTCATCCAACGCAGTCCTGGTCGGCGCGGTGATCTCAATACGGGCAAGACTGGGATCGACCCGCTTCTGGCCGATCTTGAATTCGACAATATTAAAAGTAGCGCCCCGAGTCACAATCTGGTCGAGCACTTTGGGTAAAGTGAGCGAATCTATGATGTGACCGCGCAACTCGATGATATCCGAAACCATCGTGGAAATTTAGCCGATGAACCCGCGCTCCGCCAATTGCGCTGGAACCCCGGCAGACCGACAATCTGGACAGGATCTGTATGAAAAAACCCAGCGTTCACGGGCCCTCTCCCAGCCGCAAAGCCCATTTGACGTTGAGGGATAAACTAAATCGTAAATCGAAACCGATGCCGCCATTGCCAACATCCGATCGCCGTTTGGCCAGGCATGCCCGTGTCGCTCACAAACCAAATGCGAAGAAATAACGACCTTTCCGGTCTCGCTGAGAAGATCGCGGCGCGGCTTGCCGTCAAATCTGAAGTATTTATTATCCATCCCGCTGAGCTTCGCGCCCTGCGCTCTGTTACCGATGAGGAGTTACGTTCGTTTGCGGCCAGGAACGGATGGCGGGTTATTCGCAGATTAGGCGGCAGACAGATCGAGTTTTACAATGACGCAGGCGTCCGCGCAACCGCGTCGTCTGGTGTAACATTTCCTCGCTAACGGTCTTTAGCGAAGCGAGAACTGTAACTTAACGCCAATTATTTAAGGACCGCAGCCGCGGAGACACGGAGTAGGCGTTGGCGTTGGGCTAGCTCCAGGAGTTGGTGTCGGTGTAGGAGTAGGCGTTGGCGTAAAGGTAGCCGTTGGCGTGGGGGTCGGGCTCACAACCGGCGTCGCGGTTGGCGTCGGAGTAGGTGTTGGGCTAGCTGCTGCGGTAGGTGTCGGAGTAGGGGTAAAAGTGGCCGTCGGCGTTGGGGTCGGCGTGAAGGTTGCCGTTGGTGTGGGCGTCGGGCTCACAACCGGCGTTGGAGTAGGAGTTGGTGTCGGTGTCGGGCTCGGACTTATTGTGGCCGTGGCAGTGGGCGTCGGGGTTGGGCTCGGGCCGCAACCGCTTCTTCCGCAAGGCGTCGGAGTAGGAGTAGGTGTAGGCGTTGGGCTCACTCCAGGAGTGGGTGTCGGCGTTGGTGTAGGTGTGGGTGTGGGGGTAGGCGTTGGCGTTGGCGTAAAGGTAGCCGTCGGCGTTGGGGTCGGGCTCACAACCGGCGTTGCGGTTGGTGTGGGAGTAGGTGTTGGGCTAGCCGCCGCTGTAGGTGTCGGAGTAGGCGTAAAAGTCGCCGTCGGCGTTGGGGTCGGCGTGAAGGTTGCCGTTGGTGTGGGTGTCGGGCTTACAACGGGCGTTGGCGTAGGTGTAGGAGTCGGGGTTGGGCTCGGATTTACCGTAGCGGTGGCCGTTGGTGTGGGGGTAGGGCTCGGGCCGCAACCGCTTCTTCCGCAAGGCGTCGGAGTAGGAGTAGGCGTTGGGCTAACTGCTGGAGTAGGCGTTGGAGTTGGAGTTGGAGTTGGGGTAGGAGTAGGCGTTGGCGTAAAGGTGGCCGTTGGTGTGGGTGTCGGGCTCACAACAGGCGTTGCAGTTGGCGTGGGAGTCGGAGTAGGACTTGCCACTGCGGTAGCCGTCGGTGTTGGAGTAGGTGTGAAAGTAGCCGTAGCCGTGGGTGTAGGAGTCGGAGTAGGTGTGAAAGTAGCGGTTGGTGTAGGTGTAGGGCTGGCTATTGGTGTCGCTGTCGGAGTAGGAGTCGGACTTGGGTTACAATTTCTCGTACAAGGGCTCGCGGACGGAGTCGGCGTAGGTGTCGGACTGGGAACTGGAGTGGGGGTAGGCGTAGGAGTCGGAGTTGGAGTGGGGCTCGCTCCGCCAGTTATGGTCAAGATTCCATTACCAGTGGCCGATTGACCGTCCGGATTAGTGATCGTGACGTTTTGCGCTCCATTGGCGGCGCCAACTGTGTTAACATTGAGCGTAAGATGGGTCGGATCGGTATAGGTCACCGAATTCACGGTAACGTTACCGCCAACACTCGCACTGATTCGCTTGGCAAATCCGGTGCCCGG
>JAJPJU010000016.1 GCA_021324035.1 Spartobacteria bacterium
GACAGGCGCGCTTATCGGCGTGATGGCGATCAACCGTGATGCAATCCGTGACTGCAACACCGCGTGGCGGGCGAGCTGATTGATCCATAATCGTCCCCGGTACATGGCACGATGATCTCTGGCGAATTGGCGCGCTGCGGATTGCCGATCAACACCATGAAATATTCTGGCGATTGCGTTTGCGGCCAATTCGCCGGAGCGCAGCGCATAATAAATTCCTTCGCCGGTGAATGGTTCGACGACGCGAGCAGCGTCGCCGATCAAGAACAAATTATCCTGGGCCGAGGGAATTGGGGCACGCGTCAATGGCGTGATGGTCCGCCATTGTTGGCCGGATGGCAGTTTGAATTCGGTCTCGGCCCAGCTTCGTAAAGATGCAATTGTTGGCGCTGTCCCGACCAGGCAGAGATCAAGTTCGGTCCCATTTACCGGCGCCTGGCCGGAGTAACCTTCCGGGAGAAATTGCAAGACGATGCGATTTCCAAAATCGCGCGGAAGCGGAATGTGCGCCTGGAGGGCGATTCGTTCTCGCTCGGGTCGCGGCAGCAAATTGCAGAGTCGCGCCACCGTGGAATTGCGTCCATCCGCGCCAATCAAGACGCGGGCAAGAATGGTATCGCGCACGATATCGATCTTCCAATCGTTGCGCGGCGTTTGGTGAATCGCGACGACGGTCGATTCCTGATGAACTTGTGCCCCCAGTTCGCGCGCTCGAGTGAGCAGACGATCGTCAAAAACACTTCGCTTGATTGCCGTCATTCTCGCGCCGGCGAGAGTTGCGCGCACGGTTCGTCCGTTAATCGCGATGAAGTCGACCGCGTCGATCACGGCGTGCGGCAAATCCTCGATTTCGCGGGCAAGTCCGAGCCGTTCCAAAATCGGCAGGCAGGCCGGGTTAATGCAATCACCGCAAACTTTTTCGCGGGGAAACTTTTCGCGTTCGATTACCGCAACCCGGAGCCCGGCAGCGGCGCAGAATGCAGCGCAGCTCGATCCCGCCGGGCCGCCTCCGACAATGGCAACGTCGACTACTTCCATGCGCGACCAGTTTCAATGGCCGGCGGGCCGCGTTCAACACTTGTGGCGTGCGATTCAAAGAGGAACGAGAGTTCCGTCATGAGCTGGTCCATTCCCATCATCCGGATCGCCGGTATCCAACTTCGGATCCACGTGACCTTCCTTTTGCTCATTGGATGGATCGCTCTCGGCTCAAGCAGCGCGGTGATTTTCGTACTCCTTTTGTTTCTCTGCGTGGTGTTGCACGAATTCGGGCATGCACTCGCGGCAAAGGCCTACGGCATCAACACGCCCGATATTACCCTGTTGCCAATCGGGGGGGTCGCGCGGCTCGAACGAATTCCGGAAGAACCGAAACAGGAATTGGTGATCGCGATCGCCGGACCTTTGGTCAACGTGATCATTGCGGCTTGTTTGTATGTGGTGATCGGCGCGCGCGGCCATGTTGCGCCTGAAATCGCGGTTCAAAAGGGTGATATGCTGGCCGGTCTGTTTCAAATCAATGTCTGGCTGTTGTTGTTCAATTTGCTGCCGGCATTTCCGATGGACGGCGGTCGAGTTTTGCGGGCGTTGTTGGCGACCCGGCTGACTTACGCGCGGGCGACCCAAGTTGCGGCAACTGTGGGACAGGCGTTCGCTTTCGCTTTCGGGATCGTCGGCCTGTTTGGAATTCCGGGGCTGTTTCATGCGAATCCGTTTCTGATCTTTATCGCGTTTTTTGTTTACCTTGGCGCTTCGCAGGAGGCGGCTCTCGCTCAAATGCGCGATGTGTCGCGGCGATTTCCAGTTTCGAGCGCAATGGTCCGCGAATTTCGCACGCTCCCGGCGACGGCGACGCTGCAGGAAGCGGTCGATGCATTGCTGGCCACGTCCCAGCACGATTTTCCGGTGCTTGATGAAACCGGAAATGTCGCCGGAATTTTGACCCGGCACGATCTGATAGCCGCCTTGCACAAAGGCGATACCGAGATCCACGTCGCCGATGTCATGAGACGCGATATTCCAACCGTCACAACCGGCACACGTTTCGAAGAAGCCTTCCGTATCATGCAGGAGTGCAATTGCCCGGCCGTGCCGGTGCTCGACGGCATGAAACGGTTGGTCGGATTACTTACGCCTGAAAACGTCAGCGAACTGATGATGGTGCAGTCGGCTTTGCCACGCCGGCGGCCGGCGTAAGGGATCGACCGCGAGCAAAGACTGCTCGATTCACCATATTGTCGAGCTTGCCTGCAGCGCGTACATTTGCCGCTGACTAGATGGCGATCGCCAGGAAACAAAAGCCCGATTTACAGGCGAAGGTGCGTGACGTCCCCCACAAGCCGGGTGTGTACATGATGCGAGATCGATTTAATCGGGTGATTTACGTCGGCAAAGCGCGCGATCTCCGAAAACGGGTGAGCTCTTATTTTCTTCCTTCGAAAATGGCGCAGGCGGATTTAAAGACCCGCGCATTGCTCGATGCGACATGGGACTTCGAAACGCACACTGTCCGGAGTGAAGCCGAATCGGTGTTGCTTGAAGGCAAACTGATCAAGGAATACCGGCCGCGCTATAACATTTCGTTTCGAGACGATAAGCGATTCCTGCTCGTGAAAGTCGACCTGTCGGA
>JAJPJU010000336.1 GCA_021324035.1 Spartobacteria bacterium
TGGCCACCAGGGAAAATCTCAGCATCGAAATGATTTTGCTGACTCACGCCCATCCCGACCACGTCGCGGATTTGCCGCGGCTGCGTGAAGAAACCGGGGCCCAAATTTACGCCCCGGCGCGCGAACCGGTGCCCGGCGCCGAGAACATCGACGAAGGAAAACATTTCACATTGGGCAAGCTCGACATCGAAGCGCGATCGACCTGGGGCCATTCGCCGGGCGGAATAACTTTCGTTGTCACCGGTCTGGTCAGACCCGTCGCAGTTGTCGGGGATTCAATGTTCGCGGGATCGATGGGCGGTGGCACCGTTTCCTACAACGACGCAGTCCAGAACAATCTCGAAAAAATCCTAACCCTTCCCGACGACACAATCATTTGCCCCGGTCACGGACCAATGACGAGTGTTGGAGAGGAAAAGAAACACAATCCGTTCTTCGCACACAGAGTGCGATAAATGTTTGATGTTTGTGGTTTGAGGTTTGATGTTTGGTTGAGAGCTGCCCCCCATGAACAAAGCCGAGTTAATCGCACGTACAAAAGGATTCAGTTTGCGCATTCTCAAACTTGTTGATCAGTTGCCGCGCACAACTTCAGGCAGGGCAATTGGAAGCCAACTCGTTCGAAGCGGCACATCCGTTGGCGCAAATTATCGTGCCGCGTGTCGTTCACGATCGCGCGCCGAATTTGCTGCTAAGCTTGGCATTGTCGCTGAGGAAGCTGACGAAACAATTTATTGGCTCGAGTTGATTCTCGACGGCAATGTCCTGCCGGAATTGAAAATTGGCGATCTATTGCGTGAAGCAGACGAATTGACCGCGATCTTCACTGCGGGTCGTCGGACGAGTAGTCGAAATCAAACCTCAAACACCAAACTTCAAACATGAACATCGGTTTCGTCGGCATTGGCCGCATGGGCGCGAACATGGCGCGCCGGTTGAAGGATCGGAAATTCAACGTCACTGCTGTTTACGACACAAATCGAAAAGCAGCGACGGACCTCGCGGCCGAGCTGGGTTGCGCGGCGGCTCAGGATTTGTCGGAAGTCACTGCTGAATCCGACGTGATCTTTACCGTCGTCACCGACGACAACGCGATGCGAAAGATTTTCTCCGGAAGCGGCGACAACCTTTTGAAGAACGCGCGCGATAAACTCTTTATTAATTGCGCGACGATTTCGCCCCAGGTCCACGTCGAAGTGGAGAAACTTACCGAAAAGGCCGGCGCGGAATCGCTGGAAGCGTGCATGGCGTCGAGCATTCCTCAGGCGCGCGAAGGAAAACTCTATCTAATGTGCGGCGGAACTGAGAAAGCGTTTCGGAAAGCGGAACCGATTCTGAAAGAGGTATCATCCAGTCTTCGGTTCGTCGGCAAAGCCGGCGAAGCCGCGAAAGTAAAAGCGCTGGTCAACATGGTGATGAACATCAACACCGCAGGGCTGGCCGAAGGTCTTGGACTCGGCGCGGCGCTCGGTCTCGATCTGAAGATGTTGCGCGAAGTTTTTTCTCAAACTGGCGCGAACTCGCGCGTCCTCGAGACCGACGGCGAAGACATGCAAAACCGGGATCACAGTTGCTTCTTTTCCGCCGCGCACGCGGCCAAAGACAGCGGGATCGCCTACGATCTCGCGCGCCAGGTCGGGCTCGAACTTCCACTCGCCCGCGCGACCAAGGAACAATACGAACGCATGACCGCCGAAGGCCTGGGCGAGCTGGACAAATCAGGAATCGCCGAGCTCACTTTCAAAGACCGCCACAAACATTCCGGCGATCGCTAACTAAAATTAGACGAAAATTCTTCGCCTAACACAAGCCGGTACTAGCCCTGCCCAGTAAGCAAAAGGTTCTAGTGAAGCGGAAACAACGACCCACGTAGCGAAATCGATCACGTGGCCGTCGCCGGTCTAGGTTCCGTCGCGCTACCAAGTACGGATTTGACCGCTGCCTGGGCTGAATCAATCGGAGGTATGCCTAAAACAGTGACTATTTCGTCCCGACCGCGGCTGCGGTAAGTCCAAGCGTACGCAATGCTCGTTTTACAGTGATCGTGCAGAGCGAAAACTTCAACCGCACCTCGCCACCTCAGACCGTTACCCAATTCTACCGTCACCGTGATTGATCTTAGACAAGACGAATTACAGCCATGATTCTCCCTAATTGTGTCTGCGAAATTCGACTGCGAATCAGGCGTCATGGTGGGCCGTCGGGGTTTTCTTGCAGCCGCCAAGAAGAGCGATAGTAGGAATATTCAAAACCGAAACCATCTGAGCGTTGACCAGACAAAGACTGGAAGCATACGCTACGCCACGCAGACTGGCGTAACATTGACGGCGGACTAATGACACCGAGTTGGGTTACGGATTTGATTGTTGCCGTAGCAGTGCGGGAGAAGTTCACCAATACGCTGGATAACCGTCGAAATTGTCGGTTATCCTATAGTTAGATGGTAAGTCGCTTATCCGCCGTTTTCGCCATGTTTGGTTGTTCATGAATACAACTCGCGCAGCAATCGTAACTCTCTTGCTTGTCGTGTGTGCTCAGCTTTCATTCGCCAAAGACCCTGATCCGCGGTTCGAAGGCATATGGAAGGGTGTAGAAATCTTTCAGGTGTCCGCGAGTCTCGCGCAGGTTGGGTCGGCGCCTATTCAAAAATCTGCAGTAATTGCGATTGGTGATTCCGGCCACACTTTAGCGGTTGTTCAAGGATTGTATCCGGGCGTTATAAGGTTCTTACGAAGTGGTTTTCTAATCGCAGAGGAGCGTCAACAGATAACGCGTTGGCGTTCGCAATGTTCGAGCCACCGCATACGGCCCTATACAGGGGTCAGTGCGAATTAGTTTTGTCGCCCGATGGGAATACGATCACAGAAAACGGTATAGCCTTTGTGCCGGGTGTTCCCCGTCCAGTTTGGGTCGATGTTACTGGAACATTTCACAGACAATCACTAAACCAAAGTCCAGTCAGAAGTGAGCGATGACGATTAGATCATCTAGCCAAGCGGTGAAGCCAACGGTCCCTTTGCGATATAACTTCAGCGTGTCTGCCACGACACCCTGCCGCGGCTCATATCTTTCTCGTTAGAGACGATCCGTATGAACAACACGTTTAAACGAAAGCTTATTTTGTCCGTGTTCGCGGTAGTGCTAGGTGCATCCGTTGCCCGGTCGGGCCAGCAACTGGATGGGATATGGGTAGGAACAGAAAA
>JAJPJU010000311.1 GCA_021324035.1 Spartobacteria bacterium
CGGCAATTTCGACGATGCGCTTCGGATTGTGCGCGAGCTGGGCGAATCGAATGATTTCGTAATCGTGAATTCGATCAACCCCGACCGCATCGCGGGGCAGAAAACCGCTGCCTTCGAAATCGTAGATGAACTCGGCGACGCGCCGGATTTTCATCTTCTGCCGGTCGGCAACGCCGGAAACATCACCGCTTACTGGGCCGGTTATCGGGAATTTCACCAGCACGGCAAATCGAAAAAGCTTCCGGCAATGTTTGGATTTCAAGCAGCCGGCGCGGCACCGATCGTTCACAATCGCGTAATTGAAAATCCGGAAACGATCGCGTCGGCAATTCGCATCGGGAATCCCGCGAGTTGGAAACAGGCGCGCGCAGCTTTGGACGAATCGCACGGGGCGATTGATATCGTGACCGACGAAGAAATCCTGGCGGCTCAAGGCTGGCTGGCCCAGAACGAAGGAATCTTTGTCGAACCGGCCAGCGCAGCGCCAATTGCCGGCTTGTTAAAGCGGCCGGAGAAAATCCGCGATGGGAGCAGGGTAGTTTGCACGGTCACTGGACATGGATTGAAAGATCCCGATTCGATTCAGCGTAGAATTGGCAAACTTGAACCCGTTCCCGCGCAGATCGACAAAGTTCGGCGCGCGCTTGGATTTTAGTTTAGAATCGCGCGGATTTGACATGCCTTTGATCGTCCAGAAATACGGCGGCACCTCGGTCGGCTCGGCCGAGCGAATTAAAAACGTCGCCAAACGAATTGTCGAAACTCAACGCGAAGGCTGTCACGTCGTCGCAGTGATTTCAGCGATGGCCGGCGTGACGGACAATTTAATCAAACTCTCGCGCGAAATGTCGGCCGATCCGGACAAGCGCGAGCTCGACGTATTGCTCGCGACCGGCGAGCAGGCGGCAACCGCATTGACCTCGATGGCGGTGAATTCGCTTGGCGTGAAAGCAATTTCGATTAGCGGCGCTGAGGCGGGGATTCTAACGGACCGTTTTCACACCAAGGCGCGCATCGCGAACATCAGTCCAAAACAAATCCAGGAGCTGCTCGAGGAGGATTACGTTGTCATCGTTGCCGGATTCCAGGGACAAACGGCCGAAGGCGAAACAACTACTCTCGGCCGCGGCGGTTCCGATCTGACTGCGATTGCATTGGCCGGCGCGCTCAACGCCGATGCCTGCCAAATTTTTACCGACGTCGACGGCGTGTTTACCTGCGATCCACGGATCGTTGGTGGCGCAAAGAAAATCGACGAGATCGCTTACGATGAGTTGCTCGAGATGACCGGCGCCGGAGCGAAGGTCATGCAGTCGCGCTCGGTTGAATTCGCCAAAAAGTTCGGCGTTGAATTTGAGGTTCGATCCAGCTTCAAACCCGCGAGAGGCACACTTACCAAAGAGGAAACCGCGAATATGGAGGACGTGGTGGTTCGCGGAATCAGTCTCGATCGTAACCAGGCGAAAGTAACCATAGACGACGTCAGCGATGTGCCTGGCGTAGCGGGCCGGATTTTTTCCACGATCGCAGAGGCGGGGATCATCGTCGACATGATCGTGCAAAGTGTCGGCAAACACGACACCACCGACATTTCGTTTACAATTCACGAAAACGATCTCGACTCCGCGAAAAAACTGCTGATGCCGGTGATCGAGGAAGTGAAAGCGGCCGGTCTGGTGACCAAAGGCGGCGTCGCCAAGCTCAGCGTGGTCGGCATTGGAATGCGTTCACATTCCGGCGTAGCGGCGCGATTGTTCGATTGTCTCGGCAAAGCCGGCATCAACATTCAGCTGATCTCGACTTCGGAAATTAAGATCGCAGTCGTGGTTGATGAACGCGACGCCGAACGCGCAGCGCAATTAACCCATCAGGAATTCGGATTGGCAGCGCTGGCGCCGACTTCGGCCGCGACGCGACCGCTCGGGTCCTAATGACCGGGCATGTTTACCGGATCGACGTAGAACTCGGGCATTCCTTCGATCCGCATTTTGTAGCCAAAAGTTGTGTGAAGAACGACCGCCGCCGGATGATCGGTGATTGACGCCTTATAATGATCGTCAACGTTGACCTGTTTCCAAACGGTGCCGTCTTCGAGTCGGATCATGGTATGGCCCTTGATGCCTTCGATGTTTCCATCGACCCGGCTGACTAATGCATCCATCCGGCTGCGGCCGCCCATGCCGGTGTCGTCAGCGCTCGTTTTTACTTCCTGTTTGGCTTTCTTGATCTCTTCGCTCGCTTTGGCCTGGGCCTCGTCATTTGCCTTCTTTTTCGCCGCCTGGCGATAGCCCTGCAAATAAGCGTCGAGATGCTGCAATTCGTCCTCGTTGAGCTTATCAAGACCGGCGGCTTTGAATTCTTCCGGCCGCATCGTCTCTTCGAGGCTTTTGGTCGGCTTGGACTGATCGGGGTTTTTATCCTTCTCCTTCGGGGCCGGACTTTGTTCGGAGGACGAACCCGGAGTGGCCGTTTCGACGGCTTCCTGAGCCACAACCGAACTGATGGTTAAGTCGGAGACAACGGCAACGATCAACAAGCGCAGGCAAAGAGAAATCACGGCAACCTTTCGTGGAGTGGAAAACGACGCTAACCACAACTTGCGACCGGTCAAGGCCGGGGCTTCGCAACGCTGCGCGGGAGAGAGCCGAAGAGACCATCTTGTGATGCTCGTCGGCTAGCTTCATAACATCAGACAATATATGTCATATGAAATCGTAATCCCTCTGGGATGCAAGAACAAATTTGTAGACGCCCGAAAACCGCTTGTGCGACCCTCTCTTCCAAGACACACCACGTTACCCAAGACACCGGAGCGCCCGATCTAAACAACAATTCGGAGCTCCCCG
>JAJPJU010000047.1 GCA_021324035.1 Spartobacteria bacterium
CGATCGCGAGGATGCCATGCACGAGCACCTGTGTGAATGCACCCGGATTACGGCCGACGGCTGTTGCCATTCCCAGACCTGTCAATCCGATGCCAATTCCGACGCCCATCGCGGCGAGACCGACGTGGATGTTTCCGCTCATTTCTGCCAGTAGTGGTAATATCATATTCTTTTCTTTCTTGGGTTTAGCGATCTCTTCATGAGATTGCCGAAATCTTCATGCATGCGCATGTCCGTGACTCTCATCGTGCTGCGCAATCAGCATCGTAAATACCGCGGTCAGCAACATAAACACGAGCGCCTGCACAATTCCGACAAGCAGTTCCATAAAATAAAATGGAATTGGCAACAGCCACGAGAGCCACTGGTTCATCGTCGACATCGCTTCGAGAATGCTTTCGCCCGCGTAAATGTTTCCGAACAATCGAAAACTGAGCGAGACCGGGCGGAACAGAATCGAAATAATTTCCAGCCAACCGACCATGAAGAAAATAATCGCCATCAGAATCCTAATGACGCCGGTGGTTTCGCCTTTTGGAGCAAACAGGTGCTTCAGAAAACCGCCGACACCTTGAGCCTGGAATGCCCAGATCAACCAGAGCACGAAAAAGATCGCGGCCATGGCAGTAGTCATGTTTAAATCGGCGTTGCCGCCGCGTAGCAAAGGCCGATCGACGCGAAAAGTCCCGTTCGGACCATAATGCCCCCAGCCGATCGTGCCGACGCCGGGGACGAGGCCGAACCAGTTCACGAATAAAATAAAGATAAAAATCGTCGCGAAAAACCAAAAAGTTTTGCTGACCAGCTCGCGGCCGATGATTCCTTCGAGAAAATTGTAGAGGCTCTCCACCAGCCACTCCCAGAAGTTTTGTGCGCCGCTCGGAATCGGTTTGATCCGGTGGGTAGCAATTTGCGCGAAAATAATGATGCCAGCGGCGACGATCCAAGTCACGAGCATCGAGTTCGTGATCGCGAACCTGCCGATTTGCACCAACTGCGCCGGTTTCAGTGGGACGGTCTCCTGCTCAACTGCTTCGGCCGCTAACCCGCTGGTGGCGAATAGAAGGCCGCCCGCGAGGCCCAGGATCGACATCAGTAAATAACGGTTGCGCATTTTGGTTGATCGCCAAGGTCACAGGCACCCGCCCCGTGATCTCCCGCGCCCGGAAATCGGGCCGCGAACTTGACGACGATTACCTAAACCTATTTTCGGAGGATAACAAGTTATCGCCACGAAAAATCTTGGACTTTGGTCTTACGTCCGATTCAATCCAGCCAGTTCGCCAGTTTTTGCCGCAATTCGTCGATTCCCTCGCCTTTGGCCGCAGAGATCGGGACCAGGTCTATTTTTGGGAATTTCTTGCGCAAAGTTTTTAAATTTTCACTCGCTTCCGGCAGGTCGATTTTGTTTGCGGCAATAAACCAGGGCCGCTCCGATAATCGCGAATCGTAAAGATCGAGCTCGCGCCGCAAATTTTGAATGTCTTCGACCGGACTCCGCCCTTCGCTGCCGGCCGCATCGACAACGAACAGAAAAATCCGGCAACGGGTAATGTGCCGAAGAAATTCGTGGCCGAGCCCAACGCCTTTGTGCGCCCCTTCAATCAGCCCCGGAATGTCTGCGATCGTTACTCTTCGATATTCGGAGAGCTGAACCACTCCGATGACCGGATGCAGCGTTGTAAACGGATAAGCCGCGACTTTTGGGCGAGCCGCTGAAATTTTTCGGAGTAGCGTCGATTTTCCGGCGTTTGGATAACCAATCAGTCCCGCGTCGGCGATCGTGCGCAGCTCGAATAAAAAATCGCCGGACTCGCCTTCATCGCCTTCGGTGTATTGCCGCGGAGCGCGATTGCGCGAACTCTTAAAGTGAACGTTGCCTTTACCGCCGGCACCGCCTTCACAGAGAACGAATTCCTGGCCGTCACGAATCAAGTCGACAACCGCATCGTTTATTGCGGATTGCGGATTGTTGATTGCGGCGAGGTTCGCTCCAGCCCGCTCTTCCTTTCCCAATCCGCGATTCGCATTCCGCAATTCATAAACAATTGTTCCCACCGGCACTTTTACGATTTTGTCCGGCGCGGCGCGGCCATGCATTTTCTTTCCCATTCCGTGGCTGCCGTTTTTCGCCTTAATGATCGGCTCGTAAAAAAGATTGGAAAGATTATCAACGTGCCGGTCGGCCCGAAGAATGACGTCCCCGCCGCGTCCGCCGTCGCCGCCATCCGGTCCGCCTTTCGGCACAAATTTCTCACGTCGGAAGCTGACCGAGCCCCGTCCTCCATTTCCTGCCTGGGCAAAAACTTTGATTCGATCGACAAACATTTATTATTTTTCGTTAAACAATTATCGCTGGTAAGCGTCGAACTCTCATATGCCGACAACGCGCTTAATTGTAATCAGTATCCTTGTCCTTGCCGGTTTTTGCTACGCTCAAACATCACCTACGCCTGTGGCACCTGCTAATACCGGAATTGAAGGCAGAATCACCATCTCGCCAACCCACGGCGGCCCGGTTCGAATTGGCGAGCAGGGTTCTTCGCGACCATTAACCAACACCACGTTTGTTGCCACAAAGGACGGCGGTGTGGCCACCGAGTTTACTACGGACGATCAAGGTCATTTTAAAATTCTGCTCGAGCCCGGCCACTACACGATCACGAAAAAGGGGCAAAGCCATGGAGTCGGCCGTTACGGACCATTTGACGCCCTTGTTGTCGCCGGCCAGATGACTCGACAGGAATGGCAATGTGACAGCGGAATGCGCTGAAGAAAGTAAGAATTAAAAAACGGCACGGCATCTGCGAGGATTTCGAACCGATGTTTCGAATCTGCCGCATTGGCCTCGCTTTTTCGCTGTTTGTCGTCGCCAACGCTGCCGCCGCATCAACCGTCTCGGTTTTGTTCGTCGGGAACAGTCTCACCTACAAGAACGACTTGCCGGCAGTGTTCAAAAAGTTCGCCGCCGAATCGCCGTTGCATGTTGATGTCGAAACTACGTCGATCACGCCCGGTGGCGCATTTCTTTACGATCACCTGAAACACGGACAAGCCATCACGCTGTTACACGAGAAACATCCGCAGTTCCTGGTTCTGCAAGGCCAAAGCCTGGAACCGTTGATCGCATTCCAGAGTTTCTCGCAATCGGCGGCCCGGCTTAAAACTGAAGCTGACCAAGTGGGTGCAACGACGATCCTCTTCGTGACATGGGCTCGGCCAGCCCGTGATCCATTCTATAAAGAGGCGGCTTCTGGAGGATCCCCGGAGGTAATGCAAGCGCGCTTGGATCAGGCCTACGCGACTGTCGCGAAAAAGACCGGCGCAACCGTGGCTCCGGTGGGCGTCGCATTCGAGCGCGCACGGCAGATGGCGCCGGAAATTCGATTGCTCGACGGGACCCAGCACCCCTCGCCCGTTGGAACCTATCTGGCGGCAGCCGTCCTGTTTCGGGCAATGTTTAAGGCATCGCCGATTGAATCGAACTATTACAGTAGCCTGCCAAAAGAGTTGGCCCTCGGCCTGCAACACGTGGCTGGTGAGATTTCCTTGGCGGCAACGTCAAACTAAGCCCTTTTGCCGCTGGGGTTTTTGCTTGCTCATTCCGGCGCAGTTCGCTAACTCTGCGTCCGAAACGCTTCACCCACTATGACAACTCTACTCCTTCTCACTTCATTCCTGGCACAGGAAACGGCCGACGAAGCCCCCAAAGGCCCGGGCACCATGTTTTGGATCTTCGAAATCGCCTTCATCGTTTTGATGATCGCCGCTTTCTGGAAGATATTTGGCAAAGCCGGGCAACCTGGCTGGGCTGCCATCATTCCGATCTTCAACACCTACGTCCTGTGCAAAGTCGCAGGCAGACCTGGCTGGTGGTTCATCCTGCTGTTGATTCCGTTGGTCAATTTCATCATCTACATCATCCTCTGCATCGACCTCGCTAAGAGGTTCGGCAAAGGGGCCGGTTTCGGTATCGGGTTACTCCTGTTGCCATTTATTTTCTTCCCAATTCTTGGCTTCGGAAGCGCTCAATACCAAGGCGTACTGCCGCCCGCAGCTCCGCTGCCGGCTGCAGCCTAAAGATTCAGCCAGCCCAGTTCGGTTTCCGCTTTTCGTTGAAAGCGGCAATGCCTTCGCGCGCTTCGTGAGATTCGCGCGCCTGCATGTGATGCTTCAACGCGCGCTCGACGTCTTGTTTCACCGAGCTCGACCAAAGCTCTTCCACGAGGCGTTTGGTCTGAGCGATGGCGTTGGGCGCACCTTGCAATACCGAATTGGCAAATTTTTGAGCCTCATTCATTAATTCGTCGGGCGAAACGACCCGGTTCACGAGACCGATTTCTTTCGCGCGGGCGGCGTCGATCAATTCGCCGCCGAGAACGAGTTCGCGCAGATTCCGTTCGCCAATTTGACGCCGCAGGAAAGTCATGACGAGGCCGGCGACGAGGCCGCGTCGGACTTCCGGGTAACCGATTTTCGTTTTCTCCGCCGCCACCACGAAGTCACAAGCCGACATGATTCCCGCTCCGCCGGCAACGGCGGCGCCATGGACGGCGGCGATGGTGACGACATGCGCTTCGGCCAGTGTTATTAAAGTTTTCGCCACCATTTCAGCGGTGGCATGGGCTTTCCTTTGGTCCGCTGCTTCCTTTAAATCCAGTCCGGTGCAAAACGCGGCGCCGGCCCCACGAAGAATGATGACGCGTTCGTTAGGCTGATCGGATGCTGTTTTAACCGCAGAAATTAAGTCGTTCAGCAGCTCGATCGTGAGCGAGTTGCGCCGCTCCGGACGGTTTAACGTAATGACCGTGATCTGCGGTGTCAGCTTCTCAACCAAAAGAACTGGCATAGAATTAAACCTGGATCACGCCCGTGTGAAAATGCGCCTTCGGCATCGGCCGCGAAACATAGCCGAGAAGTTGAATCAATGTTTCGCGCGTTTCGTGTGGCTGAATAATTGCATCAATCCACCCGCGCGCCGCGCCGTAGCGGATGTCGGTTTGCTCTTCGTAACTCGCTTTCACTTTTTTGCGCAGCTCGTCGAGCTCTTCGTGGCTTGCTTTCTTGTCCCCGCGTTCCCGCGCCCGCGCCAAAATCGAAAACACGGTGTCGGAAGCCTGGGCGGCGCCCATCACCGCGTATCGGGCGCTCGGCCAGGCCACGAGAAATCTTGGATCGTAAGCTTTGCCGCAAAGCGCATAGTTCCCCGCGCCAAACGAACCTCCAACAACAACTGTAATCTTCGGTACGATGCAATTGCTGACCGCGTTCACCAGTTTAGCGCCACTGCGAATGATTCCGCTTTGTTCGGCGTCACGGCCCACCATGAAACCGGTCACGTCCTGGAAGAAAATGATCGGCAAGCTGTCTTGATTGCAATCCATCACGAACCGGGCCGCTTTGTCGGCGCTGTCGGAATAAATGACGCCACCCATTTGGATGCCTTCCTTTTTGGTGCGTACCTGCAACCGCTGACTGGCAACAATTCCAACCGGACGACCGGCGATGCGGGCGTAGGTGGTGACGAGCGTCTTTCCATAATCAGCTTTGTATTCATCCAGTGAATTCGCATCGACAACGGACGCGAGAAGATTACGGGTGTCGTAATTTTTCTGGCCGTCGAGACTGACGAGATCGTAAAGGACATCCGGTACTTTGGCGGGCCTGAAATTTTTATTATCGATCTTGGTGGTGGCGCCTTTCGCCTCGGGCAACAACGACACCAGAGAGCGCAACCGTTTCAAACAGGACTCGTCGGTTTTTTCATAAAAGTCGACCGTTCCGCTGATTTCGGCATGCATTTTGGCGCCGCCGAGTTCTTCCTGGTCGATAATTTGCCCGATTGCGGCTTTAACCAGCGACGGTCCGGCAAGATAAAGTCCGCTGCCTTCGGTCATCAGAATTTTGTCGCACAGCACCGGCAAATACGCCCCGCCGGCGACGCAGTTGCCCATGATCGCGGCGAATTGTGGAATTCCGGCCGCAGAGATAACTGAGTTGTTGCGAAAGATCCGGCCGAAATCGTCTTCGTCGGGAAAGATCTCATCCTGCATGGGCAAAAACACGCCCGCCGAATCAACCAGGTAAATGATGGGAAGCGCGGACTCGAACGCGATCCGTTGGGCGCGCAGAAGTTTTTTGCAGGTAGCCGGGAAAAATGCGCCCGCTTTCACCGTTGCGTCATTCGCAATGATCATGCAGGGCACGCCGGAAACATTTCCGATTCCGGCGACGACCCCGGCGGCAACGATGTTCCCCCACTCTTGATACATCTTGTGCGCAGCCCACAGGCCGATCTCGAAAAATTGCGAATCTTTATCAAGAAGTTGCGCGATTCGTTCCCGCGCGGGCAAACGGCCAAGCTTTCGCTGCCGTTCCAGGCCGGCTTTGCCGCCGCCCTGACGGAGCACCGCCTCCTGTTTCAAAATCTCGCGACAAAAATCCCGAAGCGGTTCGGCGGAAGAGGTAGAAGCTCGGGCCATGTGCGAAGAGGCTTAATCCGCGATGCAGGTTGAATCAAGCGGCGCGCGCAACCGCGCAAGCCCGTTAATAGACGTCGAGGTCCGAGCTGTAACCGGAATCGCCGCGAATCGACCGCAATCGCGCCCGACTGCCGCGCTCGGATTCGGGGCGATTGATTCGCGCGAGTGCAATTTTCACCAGGAAAGGAACTGCGGCCAAAGCACCCACCGACATCAGCGCGATGGCAGCGGTTTGTCGTGCCGGACCTTTGATCCTGTCGGCAACGAGCATGCCGATGCCGAGACCGAACGCAGTTCGCGTCAACGTCAGCAGATTTCCAACCGAGGCCTGCTCGGAAGCTTTTGGAATGGATACTGAGAGCGACATCGCGTATTCTTATACGTATCGTTTGCGAAAAATAAACGGGAAATCGTCGCGTTCGCGTGACTTTCGCTGTTTGGCAGTTCCGACATGGCAACTTCGATCTACGCCCTCATTCTCGCCGGTGGCAGCGGCGAACGGTTCTGGCCACTGAGCCGTCGCAATCGGCCTAAGCAGCTGCTACGGCTCGTTTCCGAGCGCACGCTCCTGGAAGAAACGATCGCGCGTCTCGACGGGCTGGTGCCGTCAGAACGCATTTTGATTTTAACGAACTCTGAACAGGAAAAATCTGTCCGCGAGTTACTTAAGCGTTTTCCGAAAGAGAACATCATTGCCGAGCCTGCGAAACGCGACACCGCCGCAGCAGTCGCGCTTGGCTCCGGCTGGGTTGCGGCTCGAGATCACGCCGCCACCATGCTCGTCTTGCCTGCGGATCACGTGATCCCGGACCGCGAAGCGTTTCAGCAAACTATGAAGACCGCGGCAGCTGCGGCCCAGGAGACGGGCGCGTTGGTTACCATCGGAATCAAGCCGACCTGGGCGTGTCCCGGTTTCGGCTACATCGAGCAAGGAAATGCCGTTCCTTTGCGCGACGGCGGCGAGATCGCAGTTCATCGCGTCATCCGGTTCCGCGAGAAACCAAATACGGATCTGGCCGAATCGTTTTTGCGAAAAGGAAATTTTCGGTGGAACGCGGGAATGTTTGTTTGGTCGGTGCCGACGGTCTTGAGCGAATTCAACCGGCACGCGCCGGAGCTCGCCGATTTCATTTCGCAGGTTCGCTCTCCGAAAAATCTGGAGAAGCTCCTGCGCGATCGTTTCGCAAGTTTGCCGCGAATCTCCTTCGATTACGCGATCATGGAAAAAGCCGATCGCGTTTTGGTAGTCGAGGCGAGTTTTGATTGGGACGACGTGGGCAGCTGGCAGGCCGTTGCCCGGTATTTCAAGAAGGATGCGCACGGCAACGCCGCCAATCAGCCGTTCACCGCGCTCGATTCGAGCGAAAACATTATTTTTAACGACGGAGACACGACGATCGCGCTGCTTGGCGTTCGCAACTTGATTGTCGTGCGGACTGGCGACGCGATCTTGATTTGTCACCGTCATGAAGCCGAGCGGATCAAGAATCTCGTCGCAAAACTGCCACCCGAGCTGCAGTAATCGGAGATGAACACCGTCCTGGGAATCGACTTTGGCCAGGCGCGAATCGGATTGGCGATCTCCGATGAGCTCCGACTGTTGGCACATCCGCTGGCAACGATTTCCGCAGATAAAACTGCGACCAAGCGCATTGCCGAGATAGTTGAAAAACGCAAAGTCGAAAAGGTTGTGATCGGAATTCCGCGCCACATGAGCGGACAACTCGGCGAATCGGCCCAAAAAGCGTTGGATTTCGCCGCTGAACTTCGCCAGAAACTTCGATGCCCGGTCGAAACGTGGGACGAGCGATTAACTACCGTGGCAGCCAATCGGGCACTCGCCGCAGCCGGAAAAAAGACGCGAGAGACACGTGAAATCGTCGATCAGGTCGCAGCGCAAATGATATTACAGGGATATCTGGATCGGGAAAACGCTCGTATCGAGACCAACCCGTCCGAAAACTGAGCGAATGTCCGAGCGGCTTAAGTTAATCGTCGCTTATGACGGATCCGCCTTCGCGGGGTGGCAAAGTCAAACTCATCGCAACACAGTTCAGGACGAACTCGAGCGCGCGATCGCTCGGATCTGCGGCTCGCACGTTCGCATTCACGGCGCCGGTCGCACCGACACTGGCGTGCACGCTCTCGCGCAGTGCGCTCATGTCGATCTGCCGAACCGGCGACTCGCCGGAACCCGCTGGATTAGCGCCCTCAATGGCGTGCTGCCGCCGACCATCCGCGTTCTTCGTTGTCGATACGTCTCCCAGGATTTTCACGCACGCTTCTCGGCGAAAGGAAAAACCTATCGTTACCGGATTTGGGCCGGACCAGTCCTGCCTCCCCTCGAATTCAAGCGTGCCTGGCATGTTACGGGACCGCTCGACTTGGACTTGTTAGCTGCCGCCGGAAAAAAATTTGTCGGAAAGCATGATTTCGGTGCGTTCGCTGCGAATCGCGGCAAACCGGAAGAAGACACCACGCGGACTATTTGGTCGGTCGCAGTTCGGGGCCGGTCTGCGAGTCTCGCCGTTGAAATCAGCGGCGACGGATTTCTTTACAAGATGGTGCGGCTAATCATCGGATCGATGGCGCAGGTGGCCCTGAGAAAAGCGAGCATCAGTGACATCGAGCACAACTTGGGATCAGGAAGGCCTAACAAGGGGCGTTTTACGGCGCCGGCGGAAGGTTTGTACTTAATGAGAGTGTGGTACTGACCCTGCTTGTGAGGTCGGGTGACGTTGCCGGGTACGCAAGAGTCGGGCTGGCAGGGGAGCTGCTCTATGGCAATTATGGTAAATCAACCGGCCGACGCCGAGGTAACATCTCGACCAAAGGAAAAGCGCCGGTCCCTCTTCGGAGGAATCGGAGATTGGCTTTTTAGCCAAAAGCATTTCCACTTTAAGTTACTTTCCGGCACCACTGTCGGCGTCGTCGTCATTATTTTCCTGGTCGCCGTGTTTCTCCTCGTCAGCTTGCGCGATCACTACCAGGATACCATGCGCAGTCACACCATTTCGGTCATCCGCTTGAGCAGCCTGATCGAGAACGACATCGCCAGCCTGGAAAGTAATCATCGGGGCTTCCTGCTCAGCGGCCGGGAAGATTACGTTGCGTCCTTCGATAAACGGCTGGATTCGATCAAACAGCGCATTCAGGATTTGATGGGGCTCATTCTCGACGATCCTACCCAGCGGAAGCACATCATGAAGGTCCAGGACATTGTCCAGCAATGGGCAGCCACTGTCGCCCAGCCCGAAATCAAGGCCCGTCGTGCAAAAGGCGCGGCCGACACGCTGACTGGGAGCTCCTCAACTTTGGGCAACTCTGCGCTCGCTCAAGCTCGCGACATTCTTCAATCGCTTCAGGACGAACAACAGATCGCTCTTAATGAACGCACGCATGACCAGGAATGGGCCACCCAGTCCACCCAAATTCTCGATTTCCTGCCCAAACTCGATCGCGCAGTCATTGAGATGGAAAAGGAAAAGCAGGGATATCTGCTCAGCGGCGAAAACAGCTTCCTTGAAGCCTACAAGCGCGCAGTTGCCGATTTCTACACTTACAACGCCTACCTCTCCATTCTGATCGCCAATTCACCATCACAGGCTCAGCTACTCGCTGAGATTCGCGCGAACGTCGAACGATGGATCAACACTACTGCCGTTCCCCAAATAGATGCCAAACGTGCCGGCAAGGATGTTGACGCCGCCGCCTCGACAGCAACCGGCGAAACAATCATGGCGGACCTTCGGCAGATGCTGACCAACTTCGAGACTAACGAAGTCAACGTTTACCAGCTGCGGACGAACTCTGTCACTCGCCAGCGGATTTTGCGCACGTCTGCCCTGGCGTTCATCGCCTTCTTCGCGGTCGGGCTCCTCATTATATCGAACAGTTACAGTTTCGTTTTCGTGAGGCGGCAATTGACCAAACTTGAAAATGCCGAGACTCACATCCGGTCGGTCATAGAAAACATTCTCGACGGCATGATCGTGCTCGAGGAGACCGGCGTCATTCGCTCAATGAATCCGGCCGCACACAGAATGTTTGGCTGCCGGGACAACGAAATGATCGGGCACAATTTCACCCGGCTGGTTCCAAAGCGTTATGAAGGCCAACAAGAGCTGAAAACCGTCGTAAATAACTGGACCGAAATCATGCGCCGGACTGGCAGCACGACGCTCGCCCTCGGCCGGACCCGAAAAAACATCACATTTCCTGTCGAAATTTCGTTGAGCGAAATGGTCATCGACCAGCAACGGCTCTACGTCGCAATGGTTCGCGACGTCACAGAGCGAAAACACTTTGAGCAGCAGGTCGACACCGAAAAAGAGAATCTGGCGGTAACCCTTCGCGCCATCGGAGACGGCGTTATCACCTGCGATGTTAATGGCAAGGTGATCATGATGAACAGCGAAGCCGAGAAATTGACCGGCTGGAGTTCAAAAGAAGCCATCGGTCAACCTCTCAAGTCTGTCTTCGATGTGACGGTTGATCTGGCCACGCAGGCGAAAGTGCAAAAGAGCGGCTACCGGAACGAAGCTCAGTCCATTTTGGTCAATCTTCCGGAAACTGTCACTCTGACGTCGAGAGAAGGCAACGAACGCGTCATCGAACAGGTCGCATCACCGATTAAAGACAAGAAGAACGAAATCAGCGGCGTGGTTCTCGTTTTCCGCGACATCACCGATCGGCAACGCGCCGAAGCCGAGAGCCGCAAGGCGGAAACCCTCGAACAACTCGGATTACTTGCCGGCGGCATCGCTCACGACTTCAATAATCTGCTCACTGCAATCATCGGAAACATTTCATTGGCTTCGTTGCTCCTTCCGCCGGACGACGAAATGGCCAGCCGTTTGGACGACGCTAAGAATGCTTCCATGCGGGCGCGTGATCTTGCTCAACAACTTCTCACCTTTGCCCGCGGCGGAGCACCCATTAAGAAGACGGCGTCGATTGGCAAACTCATTCAAGACACGGTTAGCTTTTCGTTGCGCGGCAGTCGGAATCGCAGCGAATTTGATTTTTCACCCGATGTCGCCCCGGCGGAAATCGACGCCGGGCAAATCAGTCAGGTCGTCGCAAATCTGGTTGTGAACGCCGACCAGGCGATGCCGAATGGCGGAACCCTCTACGTCAATTGCGACAATTTCTGCTACGACACCAACGACGCGGTGATACCCGATCTTGCCCCCGGCGATTACGTTCGAATCCGAATTCGCGACGAAGGCGTTGGAATTCCCGAGAAGTACATCAAACGAATCTTCGACCCTTACTTCACCACAAAGGCAAAAGGAAATGGCCTGGGATTGGCCACCGCCTATTCGATCATCAAAAATCACAGCGGTCTGCTCACGGTTGAGTCAGAGGTTCATGTCGGCACGACGTTCACGATTTATCTGCCCGCGGCTCCGGCGATGGAACAGGAGCAGCCAGTTGAGGCGCCGGTCAAAGTGACGCAGGAAATAAAAGGAACCGGGCGCGTTCTTGTTGTCGATGACGAGGATGCGATTCGCGACCTGGTTGAATTCACGCTCACCCGACTTGGGTATGAAGTCTCACAGGCGGCCACGGCTTTGCTTGGCGTGGAGCTTTATCAACAACGACTTCGCGCCGGCAAACGTTTCGACTTGGTGATCCTGGATCTAACTCTGCCCGGCGGAATGGGCGGCAAAGAAGCGCTCAAGAAACTGATCGAGATCGATCCGACGGTAAACGCGATTGTGTCGAGCGGTTACGCAACCGATGCGACGATGAGCCGTTATCAGGATTTCGGGTTCCGAGGCGTTATTGCCAAGCCCTACGAAGCGGCCGAACTCGGCAAAATCGTGCACGAAACGATTGAGTCCAGCCAGACCAACGTGGTCAGTCTCAACTATTCGTCTCGCGCTGCGGGATAACGCGAGTTGGCTGCTAGTCCACCGAGATCTCCAATTCCTTCACCAGCCGAAAACCGTTTTTGGTATAGCCAACTTTTTCGTAAAACTCATGCGCTTCGGTGCGCCGAAAATGCGTGTAAACAGCAAGGCGCCGAATATTTCTTTCCGCAAAAGCAATTTCCGCAGCCTTGATCAATTCCTGGCCGACGCCACGACCCCGTGCCTGGTCTGAGACGACCAAGGCGAGGATCGCTCCGCCCGGACTATTGTGTTCGTAGCTGTAACTGATGCGAGTTCCGATCATCCCGCAGATTCTTCCTTCGCTCACCGCGACGAAAGTCATGTAATTGTTGTCTGCGAAGATGGCTTCCATTCGCATTTCCATTTCTGACGTTCGGGTTGGATAACCCAATTGGGTCATCAAATCCGCCAATGCGGCTGCGTCCGCCATTTCCGCACGTCGAACTGAAATATCGGCCGCCTTGTTCGAATCACTCATCGGTTTGTTCGGGACTGAGTCTCGGTAACAAGCCCTCCAAAATGACCGCGACCGATTCGTTTACGGTTTGCCGGTCCGTTCGAACCACAATTTCCGCATCTTCCGGCGGCTCGTAGGGAGCATCGATTCCAGTAAACTGGCGAATCTCGCCTGCCCGCGCCTTTTTGTAGAGGCTCTTGGGATCCCGTGCTTCGCAGACTTCCAACGGCGCGTCGACAAAAACCTCGACGAATTCTGCATTGCCTTCGAGCGCTATCTCACGCGCCCGCCGGCGATCCATGCGATACGGTGAAATGAACGCGGTGATCGCAACTACTCCCGAATCCGCCATCAGTTTTGCCACTTCGCTGACCCGGCGAATGTTCTCGACCCGGTCCTCCGGCGAAAACCCGAGATTCGAATTCAAACCGTGCCGAATATTATCGCCATCAAGAACGTAAGTATGCATGCCGCGTCCAAATAGTTCGCGTTCCAGCGCCTGCGCGATTGTGGATTTTCCCGCCCCCGATAATCCGGTAAACCAAACGACCGCGCCACGATGACCCGTTCGGGCCGCGCGAGCCTCAGCGGTGATTTTTCCTTCAACCCAAAATATATTTTTGCTCTTGGCCACTGTCCGATCGGTGTAAACACCGCCGAAAATCGTGCCTCCACCGCAAATGTGACCGTCGTCGACAATAACGAACCGGCCAAGATTCGGGATGCGTTCGTGATTATCGATCACTAATGGCGAGCGTGTTTGAATCGTTAGTCTGCCGACTTCGTTCCGCTCCAGTCGATCGCGTTGGTCGGTCGACGTTTGCAAAGTCGCCGAATCCATGACCTGGTCGATCGATACGATTTCACATTTCACTTCCTGCGTCGCCAAACGCAGATCGTAAAGCTGACCGCTTCGCATCGGCTCACGAACGATCCAGAAAACGTCCGCATGAATTCGATTCGCCTCGATCGGCGTCTCGGTCTGATGCGAGCCGACGTAACCGCGTTCCACGAAAATTTGTTCGGTCAAAGTGATCCCGACCGAATCACCGGCGATCGCATCCTTGCCACCATTCCTGCCCCATTCTTCGATCGAATGAACTTTTGACGTTTTATTCGCCGGAGAAAAAACCAGCTCGTCCCCCACCTTCAACTGTCCAGTCTCGATCCGTCCTGCGATGATTCGGCGTTCATCAAATCGGTAGACGTCCTGAACGCAAAAGCGCAGCGGAAGGTCAACATCGGCGCTTTGCGGCTCCAATAAGTCGAGCGCCTCGAGGACGGTTGGCCCTTTGTGCCATTTCATTTTGGCGCTCGACTTCGCGATGTTCTCGCCATTCTTGGCCGAAGCCGGAACAAACACGCGCGCGTCGAACCCGAGTTCCTTCAGAAATTTTCGGTATTCGCTTTCGATCTGGCCGAACGTCTCCTGCGAGAAATCGGCCAGGTCCATCTTGTTCACGACCACGATGACCTGCTTGATGCCAAGCAACCCGAGCAGGTAGGCGTGACGCCGGCTCTGTTCGCGGACGCCTTCGTTTGCAGCGATCACGAGGACTGCGGCGTCGGCCCGCGACGCGCCGGTGATCATGTTTTTCAAAAACTCCTTATGGCCGGGCGCGTCGATGATGATGTATTGGCGGCGTGGGGTTTTGAACCGGATCTCGGTCGTGTCGATTGTAATGTTCTGACTTTGTTCCTCCAACAGAGCATCGAGCACGAACGCGAACTCAAACTCCATTCCTTCCGCTTCACACGCTTTCTTCACCAACTCGATCTTGCCTTCGGGCAACGAATCCGTGTCGTGCAGAATGCGGCCGATCAGGGTGGATTTTCCGTGATCGACATGGCCGACGAAGACGGTCTTCAGCGGCAGAGCCGCTGAATATTGCCGATTGCGGATTCCGGATTGCGGAGAACCTTTAGTCATTGTAACGAACAGCTCTCTTGGCGTTGCCTCGCGCAGTTCTGATCGATGCAACAACAATTGAAAGGATCTCGTCGCCTTCCCTCTGCAGACCGGCAAGCCGAGTCGCTGGGACCAAAAGCAGTTCGGCCAGCATCTCTATCCAATAGAGGGACTCGTCGCATTCCTCTTCGACAATACCCATTTTAGCTATGAACTCAGCGCGAGACCGCGCGCGAGCCGCGGCTCGATAATTCGCGCCAACGGCCGTTCCAGATCGCATAAGCTGATTACCGATGACGCGCGACGCATCCGTTTTTGGCAACGCTTGAACCAAACGTATAACTCGAATGCCAAACTGAAATGTGCGCTTTCGAAAATCGTCTGTCGACATTACCGCATCGGCAACGCGCGTAATTTCTGCCTTTCTTTCCGCATTCCGCAATCCGCGATCCGCAATCACAAAAATCCTTTCGCTCTCAACTTTTGCATCGCATTGCGCTCGTAATGGTCCTGGGCGCGGCCGGCCCGCTCCCCGACCTTCGTCGATTCCAGTTCGGTAATAATCTCGTCGATGTTTGAAGCGTTGCTTTCGATTGGATGCGTGATCGGGCGGCAACCTAACGAACGAAACCGCTTTCCGTTTCGCGCGAAATACATCTGCGGAATCGGAATCTCCTCGCGCTGGATATAGCGCCAGACGTCGATCTCGGTCCAATGCAGCAACGGGTGCACGCGGACATGCGTCCCTTTCGGGAAGTCCGTCATGTACTGATCCCAGAACTCCGGCGGCTGGTTGCGCGAATCATAGCGTCCCTCGGCGCTGCGCGGGCTGAAGACGCGCTCCTTGGCGCGCGTGCCTTCCTCATCGCGGCGGATGCCGGCGATGATCCCGGTGAAACCGTGCGCCGCGATGGTCTGCTTCAGGGCTTCGGTCTTGAGCGCCGTGCAGCAGGTAATGCGCCCCTTCGTGTGATTCATCCCCTCGGCAAGAGCGGCCTCGTTGCGGCCGACGACCAGGTCGAGTCGCCATTGCGCCGCGATGCGGTCGCGGAAGAGAAGCATCTCCGGCGGCTCGTACGAGGTGTCGATATGCACGACCGGGAACGGGACGTGACCGAAAAAGGCGCGCCGCGCCATCCACAGCACCGCCTGGCTGTCCTTGCCGAACGACCACAGCATGGCGAGCTTGTCGATCTTGTTGAACGCCTCGCGCAGAATGTAGATCGTCTCCGCCTCGAGCGCGTCGAGATGGGTCATGGGGCGGTCGGAGGACGGGGTCTGCTGCACGATGAGCCTTGCTTGTGGGGAGGCACGCACCAAGAGGCAGGTGGTTGCGGCCCACCCCGCCTGCAACCGGCTTTATGC
>JAJPJU010000294.1 GCA_021324035.1 Spartobacteria bacterium
AGTCTGTTGCTCGGGCACCTCGTCCGTTGCCGGCACGGCGAACCCCGGGTAGAAACGACTCTGCATTTAAAAAGGGGAAGAGACGAAGCGGCCTCGGTTCTTCTTTCCAGCACTTCGGCGAGCAGCGACGTTCGAGAGGGGGCGCAGGTCTTCCAAACCGCGATTGTCGACCTGACCGAACGGGAACGTGCCGAAGCAGCGGTGCGGGCGAAGGAAGCCGAGCTCGAACAAATCGTTACCCAAACGCCGTTCATGCTCACTCGCTGCACCCGCGATTTGCACTACCGCTACGTCAGCAATGCTTATGCGAAAATGGTCGGGCTGACCCCGGAAGAGATCGCCGGCAAGCCGATTGTCGAGATTGTGGGCGAGGAAAGCCTCGCCAAAGTTCGCCCCCACATCGACCGCGTATTAACGGGTCAAACCGTGAGCTTCGAAGCCGTCGTGCCCTTCGAAAAGAGAGAGCCTCGTTTTTTACACGCGGTTTACGTCCCGGACAGAAATACCCGGGGCAACGTCGTTGGATGGATCGGATCAATCATCGACATCAGTGAGCGAAAAAAGAATGAAGCGGCGGCCATGCGCCTGGCGGCGGTGGTTCAATCATCACACGACGCAATCGTGGCCAAGGACCTGAACGGCATTATCACCGACTGGAACCAGAGCGCTGAACGCATTTTCGGCTACAAACCGAAAGAGATCATCGGCAAATCGATACTCACGCTGATCCCGCGGGACCGTCAAAGTGAGGAGAAGGAGATCATTCGCCGGATTCGGAACGCCCAGTCGATCGACCATTATGAGACAGTACGCCGGCATAAGAACGGCCGGTTGATTGAGGTCTCGCTGACCATTTCGCCGGTCAAAGATGCGGCCGGAAAGATTATCGGGGTCTCAAAGATTGCCCGGGACATTTCCAGGCAAAAGGAAACCGAACACCTCATGGCGGAACAAGCGCGTCTTCTCGATTTGACCAACGAGGCGATTCTTGTTCGCGACCGGCACGACCGTATCACTTATTGGAACCACGGTGCGCGCGGGCTTTATGGCTATACCGCGAAGGAAGCGGCTGGAAAACTCACTCACAAGTTGTTGAGGACGGAGCACCCGGAACCACTCGCCAAAATTTTCAAGAAGCTCGAGCGCGACGGGCGCTGGAGCGGGGAGCTCGTGCATCGACGGAAGGATGGGAGCAAAATTTTCGTGATGAGTAACTGGGCGCTGGATCGCGACGCGCTTGGCAAACGCGCGTTCGTTCTCGAGAGCAATACCGACATCACGGCCCGAAAACAAGCCGAACTGGGATTGCACCGGTCAAAACAAATGCTGGAGAAAGTTGTTTATCAACGGACCCGCGCGTTGCGGGACGCGAATATCGAACTGCAGGCCGAAATCTCCCGCCGCAAAGGTCTCGAAGGTCAGATTCTGGAAATCAGCGACCGGGAGCAGGAACGGCTCGGCCAGGAGTTGCACGACGGTCTTTGCCAGCAGCTGACCGCGATCGCATTCATGGCCAGGGCCACCGCCCTTCGGCTGAACAACCACCGCGTGGCCGATCCCGCCGAATTGGAGAAGATCGCCCAGCTCATCAACAATTCGGTGATGGACGCGCGCAACATCGCGCACGATTTGCACAAGGAGCAAATTGACGCGGCCGGCCTGGAGGATGCTCTTCGGGATCTGGCTGAGCGAAAAATCTGGAAGACGCCCTGCCGAATCCAATTCGACGGCGATATCACGATCGAGAACGATCGGACCGCCTCTGAGATCTTTAGAATTCTGCGCGAAGCCGTGATCAATGCCAACAAACATGCGCGAGCCACCGCGATTGTGCTGGAAGCGCGCCGGAGAAAGCGCGAACTGATTTTTAGCGTAACCGACGACGGGATTGGTCTGAACGGAAGCGCCGGGAACGGGCGCTGCGGCCTCGGCATGCATATCATGCAATACCGGGCCAAGACCATCGGCGCGCGACTGGAATTGGAAAATCCGCGCCGCGGCGGCACCCGTCTGACCATCCACCTTCCACTTTCGAAATGAAAACTGCAGCTGTCTCAAGCGGAAAAACAACGCCGGAATCGGCAAAACCGAAACGCATCATCATCGTGGATGACCATCCGCTTTTTCGAAAAGGGCTCGAGCAGTTAATCAACAGCTCGAACGACGCCTTCAAAATCTGCGGCGAAGCCGGCGACGCCGCCGAAGGAATGGTAAGGATCCGCGAATTACAACCGGACCTGGTGATCGTGGACCTCAGTTTGCCCGGCGCCAACGGGATCGAGTTGGTCAAAAACATCCGGGCTGAGTTCGCAAAGCTGCCGGTGTTGATCTTGTCGATGCACGATGAGTCGCTCTACGCCCTTCGCGCGCTCCGAGCCGGCGCCCAGGGCTACGTGATGAAACAGGAAGCTCTCGAAAATGTGATCGGCGCGATTCGAGAAGTATTTGCCGGCCGCCCCTATCTCAGCGCTCAAATGTCGGCCAAATTAATCACCAATTTCGCCGTCGGAAGCAATCAAACCAATCCGACCGACACTCTGAGTGACCGAGAGCTGGAGATTCTGGAGTTGATCGGCAAGGGCCGGGACGTTCATGAGATTTCCGACGCGTTGCATATCAGCCGGAAGACGGTCGAAACCCATCGCGCCCACATCAAAGAAAAGCTCAACTTGAAAAACGCCCGCGAAGTCAATCGATTCGCGGCCCAATGGGTCGAAGGCCAGACCGGATGAGGTTATTTAACGATTTAGTGATTTAACGATTTAGTTATGCAGCCGTTGAAATATTTCACGCCCGTTGCTATGCCAAAAGCAAATCGTTAATTCGCTAAATCTCTAAATCGTTAAAATCATTAAATTTTCCGATGTCTGACGCCAAAAAGCGCATTTTCCTGGTCGACGATCACCCTGTTTTGCGGAAGGGCCTGGCCCGCCTGATCGATTCGAAGCCGGGCTTTGTCGTTTGCGGTGAAGCCAGCACCGCGGTGGATGCGATGACGGCAATCCGCGAACTCAAACCTAATCTGGTCGTTGTTGACATCGGACTTCCGGGAGCCAGCGGGATCGAGCTGACCAAAACGATCCGCAGCGAATTTCCAAACCTTCCGGTCCTGATCCTGTCGATGCACGAAGAAGTGCTCTATGCCACTCGTGCGCTTCGGGCTGGAGCTGCCGGTTACATCGTGAAACAGGATGCGGTCGACAACATAGGGACGGCCCTGCAGGACACGTTAGACGGAAAGCGTTATCTCAGTCCCGGAATCGCCGAACAATTCCAACAAGATGGCCTCGAAGAACAACCGCGCTCCAGCCACGACCTGGTCGAGCTTCTGACCGACCGGGAGCTGGAAATATTTGAGTTGATTGGAAAAGGCCGCGATGTCCGCGAAATTTCAAAATCGTTGAACGTCAGTCCGAAGACCGTTGAAACGCATCGCACAAATATCAAAGAGAAATTGAAACTGAAGAACTCGCGGCAGGTTGCGCGGGTTGCGCTTCAGTGGTTCACCGAACATCCCAGCTAAAAAACGTTGTCACGCTGATGGCGTAATTTTTTCGCATCCAATCGACGGTTGATATCCGTAACTAAAATGTGGGTGCGAATCTCGTTAACCAGATCGCGGTCCACGGTCTTGCTTCGACTGGACGGTCGATGAAGGCGACGAAATTAAACTAACGAACAGCCCCGATTCGTCGGGGCTGTTTTGTTTTCGGCAGAGTTCAGCCTTCCAAAAAACTGTTGCGCATTTGTCCCGCCGAAGAGACAATCGGCCTCAATGAAGAGCAGCACGATCACGCGTGCTTCTGTCGCGGTCCTTGCTTCCGCGGCTTTTCTCTGGACACTGGCCCTCAGTTCTTCCCCGCAACTGCATGAGCGCATCCATCCTGATGCGAATCAGGTCGAGCACACCTGCGCCGCCACATTCGTCGCCTCCGGAAACTATCATCACTCGCCGCCGAATGCGTTGTTGATCAGAGCGCCGGTTCCTCTTGGCGAATTCGATATTCCCATGCTGAGTCCACGCTGGATTCAGCCAGTCTTTCTCGTCGCCTCCGTTTTCGAGCACGCTCCGCCCGCAAACTCCTGAACCGTTGATTGTCCCCGCTGCGAGCGGGTGCGGTGTTTCAGCGCGTTCCTCAATACCGCCAACTCAACGTGCGCGAACGTAAATTCGTTAGGTCGAATTTTTGGATCAGGAATTTTAATGAACAGATTTATTTTGATTGGGGCAATTGGCGCAGCGCTCACGACCGCGCACGCGCAAGACGCCGCTTCAGCGCCGAAATCGTCCTCGGATATGGACGAACTGCGAGATCAGGTAAAGGCGCTCACCGACACCGTGAAAACTTTGCAGCAACAGGTCAAAGATCAGCAAACCACTATCAATCGGCTGAATCAGGGGAATAACAACGCAACTGCTGAATCGCCGGAACCGACGCCGATCGCCGCGGCTTCGCCGTCGCCGTCCGCACCTGCGATCACGAAAACTTCGAAATTTCCAACGGAAGACGCATCGGTCGTTTCATCAGCCACAACCAGCACGCCGCTGGCCGCATCCACCACTTCAAGCGTGAATGCCAACGGTACTGCGGTCGGAGGTTTTCCGACCACAGACACGTCCGTTGTTTCGTCCGCGCCCGCTGAAACAATCTCCACCAGCGGCGCCGGCGCTTCGCTCACCCAGCCGATCGGAATCGGCAACGGCAAGAATTACATGAACATCTCGTTCGACGGATTGTTCGCGCTCGCCTACTCGAGCGACAAACATCTCGATCAAATCGAAGTCGGCGATCACGATCCGATGCAACGCGGATTCAACGCCCGAAACATCGAGCTCGCGTTCGATGGCGCGGTCGATCCCTACTTCGAGGGCTTCGCCAACATCGTTTTCAAACTCGATAACGACAACAACACTGACGTGGAAGTGGAGGAAGCGTTTTTGCAAACCACGAGTTTGCCGTTCAATCTCCAACTCAAAGGCGGACAATTCTTCTCCGCTTTCGGCCGAATCAATCCGACCCATCCGCACACCTGGGATTTTGCGGATTATCCGATCGTGGCCGGAAGATTTCTCGGACCCGACGGACTGCGCGGCGTCGGCGCGCAGATTTCCTGGATTGTGCCAGTGCCATGGTATTCGCAGTTGATCCTCGGCGTGCAAAATGGCCGCGGCGGAACCGGCTATTCATTCCGAAATCCGGGCGATAACGGAATTTTCTTCGATCGCTTAACAACGGATCGCGAGATCCGCGGCCTCGAAGATTTCGTTTGGGTGCCGCGCTGGGAAAATTCGGTCGACCTTAGTCCGACCCAGGTTGTGCTCGCCGGCGTTTCCGGCGCGTTCGGTTCCAACGAGACTGGTGGAACATCCCGCACTCAGATTTATGGCGCGGATTTTCTTTACAAATGGAAAAGCGCGAACGCGGAAGGCGGTTTTCCATTCGTAAAATGGCAAACCGAATTTATGTATCGCCGGTTTGAAGCCGGCCGCGGAATTAACGAATCATTTCCAGTCGCAGAAACGTTCAACGACTGGGGCCTTTACTCGCAGGTGCTGTGGGGATTCAAGAAGGGCTGGGTCGCGGGAATTCGCGGCGATTATTACGATGCCGAGGATTCCAAGTTTACCGACGATATCGACCGGCAATCGCGCTCACGAATCAGCGCAAACCTGACCTGGTACCCGACCGAGTTCTCCAAGATCCGACTCCAGTACAATCACGATTTTCTCGACGAAACATTTTTCCTGGCCGGCCGCGACGTCGATTCGGTCTTCCTCCAATTTGAATTCATCCTCGGCGCTCACGGCGCGCATAAATTCTAGACACTAATTACACGAATGAACACGAACCTGATTTCTAAGAGCAAAACATTACTCCTCTACTCCATCACTCCACTCCTCCTGCTTCTACCATCGGTTGGGCAGGCCAAACTCAACGTTGTCGCCACTCTTCCCGATTTCGGTTCGCTCGCCCGCGAAATCGGCGGGGACAAGATCGAGCTCGTCGTGCTGGCCAAACCCACCGAGGACCCGCACTTTGTGGATGCCCGCCCGAGTTTTGTCGTTTCGCTACGCAACGCTGATGTTTTGATAGACGGCGGCGCCGAACTCGAGATCGGCTGGTTGCCTCCGCTCTTGCAAAACGCGCGCAATCCAAAAATCGAAGTTGGCAAACCGGGACGGATCCAGGCGTCGCAGGGAATTCGATTAATGAACGTGCCGGCAAACGTGACCCGGGCCGCTGGAGATGTGCACGCGCTGGGTAATCCGCATTTTTGCGTCGACCCCATCATCGCAAAAGCGATCGCGCAACACCTTGCCCAGTCGTTTGCGGCGCTTGATCCACCGAACGCGGCCTTCTACGACGGCAATTCCAAAAAGTTCGAAGCCACGATTAACGCCAAGCTCCAGGAATGGGGCACCGCCATGTTGC
>JAJPJU010000180.1 GCA_021324035.1 Spartobacteria bacterium
ACGTCCCTCGATATCAACGGTGGCGACTTGATGATGTAGGGTACAATCTCGATTTCGCTAAGGCCGATCTTTTGAGTCAGGAGAATGATGAGCCTAACGAAAGTTGGATGCGCCGCAGGGCAGCGTCGAGTTTGGTTGACTGGCAACGCACCCAACTTGCTTGTCAAAACAATCGCCGAGCACGCGGGTGTTCCGACTCCGAGTTTTGTCGGCTACATCTGGAAGTTCGCTCTTCCGATCCTGTTTCCACCCCTTGTGGTCATATCGATCCTATTCTTCTCCTGAGTAGGACCCTTTCCCCGATGGCGTTAACGTTTTTTTAACGCTTTTCGATCACAGTTTAATTAACGCCGCCGCTGCCGATCGCTCACAGTTAGGGGTAACTTATGAGCGAATTTATCGTGGCAGGGATCATCTTTATCACGGGTGTGAACTGGCTCTACTCCAGCTTCTGCGAAGGGCCGCGCCAATTTTCGGACAAGCAAACGCGACTAAAACCTAGCCGCCGCGCCCGTGCCCGAGTGTAATCGGCCTAACAAATTATGAACGACCTTATCTTCGCTGCACTCGTAATTTTGTTCTTCGTTGTGAGCGCTCTCTACGTGCGCTTTTGCGACAAACTTTAACCCCAATATGGAAGCGATCATCGTCAGCATTATCGCGCTATTGCTCTTCGCCTATCTCTTCATCGCAATGATTCGCCCGGAGAAATTCTGACCACATGAACCCGTCCGGCTGGATTCAGTTTGCCGTCTACATCGTTGCCCTCGTGATCATCACGAAGCCGATGGGGCTTTATCTCATGCAAGTGCTGGATGCGAACGGTCGGACCCGGCTCGATCCGGTTCTGCGACCGCTTGAGCGCGGGACATATCGCGTCATGGGTGTCGACCCGAACAAGGAGCATGATTGGAAACAGTACACATTCGCGATGCTCCTTTTCAGCCTGATCGGTTGTCTGTTCACCTATGCCATCCTGCGTCTGCAAAATATTCTGCCCCTGAACCCGCAAGGTCTCGCCGCCGTCAGCCCGGATTGTTCGTTCAATACCGCGACGAGCTTCACCACGAACACCAACTGGCAGAGCTACGTCGGCGAAACCACCATGTCTTATTTCTCACAAATGGTGGGGTTGGCGTTTCACAATTTCGTCAGCGCCGCCACCGGCATTGCCATCGCCGCGGCACTCGTTAGGGGAATCGCGCGTCATTCTGCGCAAACGATCGGCAACTTCTGGGTCGATCTCGTCCGCGTCACTTACTACCTGCTGCTACCGATCTGTCTCGTTTTCGCAGTTTTTCTCGTTTCACAGGGGATGATTCAGAACTTTAAGCCTTACACCAAAGCCACTCTGGTCGAGCCGATGAAGGTCCAGGTCGAAAAGAAAAGCGCACAAGGCGAGACGATCAAAGACGCCGACGGCAAAGCGGTCATGGAAGAACAAACCGTGACCGAACAAAACATCGTCCAAGGCCCGATGGCGTCGCAGGTCGCTATCAAAATGCTAGGCACCAACGGCGGCGGCTACACCAATGCGAATGCGGCGCATCCTTTCGAGAATCCGACGCCGCTTTCCAATGTTCTCCAGATGTTGTCGATCTTCGCGATCGGCAGCGGGCTTACCTATTACCTCGGCAGGATGGTGAAGAATCAAAAACACGGCTGGACGGTTTGGGCGGTGATGCTCGCGCTATTTGTGGGCGGGGTTTTGCTGGCGTGGCATTCGGAAGCAGCCGGCAATCCGATTCATCATTCGCTAGGTGTAGCCGCGGCTGACGGAAATATGGAGGGCAAGGAAGTCCGGTTCGGAATCTTCAATTCCGCCCTCTTTGCCACGATTACGACTGACGCCTCCTGTGGCGCGGTCAACTCAATGCACGATTCGTTCACGCCGCTCGGCGGTTTCGTTCCGCTGTTTAACATCGAATTGGGTGAAGTCATCTTCGGCGGCGTCGGCGCGGGACTTTATGGCATTCTCGTTTTTGTCGTCCTCGCCGTTTTCATCGCCGGACTCATGGTCGGCCGCACTCCGGAATATCTCGGTAAGAAAATTGAATCCTACGATGTGAAGATGTCGATGTTAGCGTTGCTCATTCTGGCGATCGACATTCTGGCCTTTTCCGCCTGGGCGATTGTCAACAAATGGGGCACGGGCGCGATGAACAACAGCGGCCCGCACGGTTTCAGCGAAATTCTTTACGCTTACAGTTCCGGCACCGGCAACAATGGCAGCGCATTCGCCGGCATCAGCGCCAACACGCCCTGGCTCAATACCACAATAGGCTTCGCGATGTTGATCGGGCGCTTTCTGATGATCGTCCCGATCCTCGCGCTCGCAGGTTCGTTAGTCCGCAAAAAAGTGACTCCGGCAAGCGCGGGCACGTTTCCGGTCCACGGTGGAACATTTTTCATATTGCTCATTGGCACTGTGCTCTTGATCGGCGCGCTGAACTTTGTTCCCGCGCTCGCCCTCGGTCCGATCGTTGAGCACTTCCTCATGCAAGGCGGCAAACTTTTCTAGATCCGACAATGAAATCCAAAGCTCGTCCACTGTTTGATTGGGAGATCGTCAGGCCGGCCATCGGCGACTCGTTCAAGAAATTGAATCCGCGTCTGATGGTGAAGAACCCGGTCATGTTCGTCACCATGGTGGGCGCTGCCCTCACCACGATCGGTATTTTTACCGCCGAGCTGGGATTGCGCGGATTCGTCGCGCAACTCGCGATCTGGCTTTGGTTCACTGTATTGTTCGCAAACTTTGCCGAGGCGATGGCCGAAGGCCGCGGCAAAGCGCAGGCGGCAAGCTTGCGACGCGCGCGCAAGGAAACGATGGCGCGGGTTCTCCACAATGGCCGCGAGCAACAGGTTCCAGCGCCAATGTTGCAGAAGGGAGACACAGTTGTCTGCGAATCGGGCGACATCATTCCGGCTGATGGCGACGTCGTTGAAGGAATCGCGAGTGTCGATGAAGCGGCGATTACCGGTGAATCCGCGCCGGTCATTCGGGAAAGTGGCGGCGACCGTAGCGCCGTCACCGGCGGCACCCGGGTGCTCAGCGATCGCATCGTCATTCGCGTGACGACGGAAAAAGGCGGCGGTTTTCTCGACCGCATGATCGCGCTGGTGGAAGGCGCGCGGCGTCAAAAAACGCCTAACGAAATCGCGCTTACGATTCTGCTGGCGGCCCTGACGTTTATCTTTCTGCTCGTCTGCGTCACGCTGCGACCCTTCGGGATTTACTCGGGAACGCTTTTCTCGGTGCCGGTATTGATCGCGCTGCTGGTGTGTTTGATTCCAACGACGATCGGCGGATTGCTGAGCGCTATCGGCATCGCCGGAATGGACCGCGTCCTGCAACGAAACGTGCTGGCAATGAGCGGGCGCGCCGTTGAAGCAGCGGGCGATGTCGATGTCCTGCTGCTCGATAAGACTGGCACCATTACCCTGGGGAACCGAATGGCGGTGGCGTTCCATCCCGCGCCAGGAATCTCGCCTAACGATCTCGCGGCATTCGCGCAATTGAGCTCGCTTGCGGACGAAACGCCGGAAGGCCGATCGATTGTGGTGCTGGCAAAAGAAAAATTTGGACTGCGCGCGAGAGAGATGCACGAGCTCGAGGCCACCTTCGTTCCGTTCACCGCGCAAACGCGCATGAGCGGTGTCGATCTTCACGCGAACGGCTCGCAACCGACCATGCGCGTTCGCAAAGGCGCCGCCGAAGCAGTACGCAGCTTCGTCGAATCGGCTGGCGGAGCTTTCCCGCAACCGGTCGCGAAGACGGTCGATGAGATTTCGCATCGGGGCGGCACACCGCTCGTCGTCGCGTCGGATATGATGACGCTCGGCACGGTTGAGTTGAAGGACGTCGTCAAAGGCGGAATCAAGGACCGCTTCGCCCATTTGCGAAAAATGGGAATCAAAACGGTGATGATTACTGGAGACAATCCACTGACTGCGGCGGCCATCGCGGCCGAAGCCGGCGTGGACGACTTCATGGCGCAAGCGACACCGGAACAGAAGTTGCAGCGCATTCGTCAGGAACAAGCGGACGGTCACCTCGTTGCCATGACCGGCGACGGCACGAATGACGCACCCGCGTTGGCGCAGGCCGATGTCGGCGTGGCAATGAACACGGGAACCCAAGCCGCGCGCGAAGCCGGCAACATGGTCGATCTCGATTCGAACCCGACGAAGTTGATCGACATCGTCGAGATCGGCAAACAGATGCTGATCACCCGCGGCAGTCTGACGACTTTCAGCATCGCCAATGACGTCGCAAAATATTTCGCCATCATCCCCGCGATGTTGATGGGCACCTTCCCCGCGATCGCGCCGCTGAACATCATGCACCTGGAAAGCTCGACCAGCGCGATCTTGAGCGCGGTTATTTTCAATGCGCTTATCATCGTCGCGCTGATTCCGCTTGCGCTTCGTGGTGTGGCTTACAGACCGATCGGGGCGCTCGCGATTTTGCAGCGAAATCTGCTCATCTACGGACTTGGCGGAGTCATGGTGCCATTCGTCGGCATCAAACTGGTCGATCTCATCATCACAGGCATCCACTTGATTTGATTATGAAAGACTTCTTTGCTGAAACTCGTGCCGCGATTCTATCCACGATGGTGCTAGCCGTCGTCTGCTGCGGAGTTTATCCGCTCGTTGTTTACGGACTTGGGCAGGCGCTGTTTCACGACAAAGCCAATGGAAGTTTGATTGTCGATCCGAACGGCACGGTGCGCGGGTCGAAGTTGTTAGGCCAGAATTTCACCGATCCAAAATATTTTCATCCACGCCCCTCGGCGGCCGGCAACGGTTACGACGCGGCCAATTCGAGCGGAAGCAATCTCGGACCAACCTCGCAGAAACTGAACGATACAATTAAGGATCGGATCGCTGCCTATCGGTCGGAAAATGGATTAAACGAGAATCAGCCTGTTCCGGCGGACGCGGTGACGGCGTCGGGCAGCGGTCTCGATCCGCACATCAGTTTGCAAAACGCCGAGCTGCAAACGCCGCGAGTGGCGAAAGCGCGCGGTCTTAGCGTAGAGAAAGTGCAAGAGCTGATTCGGCAAAGGACCGACGGTCGCGACCTCGGTTTTCTGGGCGAGCCCGGGGTAAACGTGCTGAATCTGAACCTCGCGCTCGATCAAGTTCAGTGATCGACAGCGCGCCCGCGATGACGGCTTACGTCTTCATCCTTGTTCCGATTTATGTCGAACGTCTCGAATCGACCAAACGCTCGGTTTTTGTCGTTAAGCAAAAACGAGAGCAGGCGGTCGCCGGCTCGCCCTTTTGGACCTGGTTTATCGATAATCCCCGGACCGCAACAGAGCACAATTCATGAAAATCATTCTTCGCATTGTTCCCATTAACGTTGCGTTGATCGCCTCGGCGCGGTTTGCGTTGGCTGATGGCGAGCCATCTTCCACAGCCACGCCTGCGCCAGACAAGTCCCAATACACTTTGTTTAATCCAACGCCGGTCGAGTTGCGGCGGGCCTACAACACGGACCGGCCGAGCAAAACGGATAGTCCATTCACGATCGATGCCGGCGTATTTCAAATAGAAAGCGACGTGGCGAACTGGACGGTAGACTTGGAAAATGGCACCCGAGTTCGAACATGGATCATCGGCAACACCAACATCAAACTCGGCCTAACCAACTGGATGGACGTTCAGGTTTTTCCACAGTTTTATGTTAACACCCGCACTAGCGGGTCGAGCTTTGGAAAACCGCTTGAGCAGGACGGGTTCGGCGACACAACGGTGCGATTGAAAATTAATCTCCTGGGAAACGACGGCGGAAAACTTGTTGTTGGCTTTATCTCCTCGTTAAAAATACCGACAAACAATGGGCGCACTGGAAATCAAGTTTGGGAGCCAGGTTTTGGTTTGCCGATTAATTACTCCCTGCCATGGGGCTTGACTCTGTTCGCGCAAGCGCGGATCGACATTCTGGACCAACCACACAGCGGCGATATGCGGGTGCAATGGCAAAATCCGGTCGGCCTTTCGCGCACCATTGCCGGCAACCTCAGTGGCTACCTGGAGTTTTATGATGCGGTGAGCACCGGCGCGCACCAGCCGTGGATCGGGACGCTGGACACCGGCTTGATCTATCAAGTGACTCCAAATTCTTCGATCGATATCAACTCGTTTTTCGGTCTCAACCACAGCGCGCCTGACTACAATGTGTTCGTCGGGTTCGCGCATCGCTTTTAAACTAAAGCGCTGGCTTCAGGCCGGCCGCGTCATAGCATTTGCCAATGGGCGGTAACGAAAACAATTCTCCGGTGCAACAACGACCGCGACCACATCCGTGGTTGTCTGGGTTCTTCGCCTTCGGCGCGACCATGTGCGGCTTGACGATTGCGTTGCTGCTTTTCCCAGGCACGCCT
>JAJPJU010000236.1 GCA_021324035.1 Spartobacteria bacterium
CGCCGATCACGCCGAGCGTCTTCATCGGATTGACCTTGCGACGAAATCAGCGCGGGCTCAACTCAACGGTCGTTCATCGTCTTGACGTAAATGATGTGAAACCCGGCGGCTTTGGCCGCAGCTTCAACTTTCTGTTTCACCTTGGGGTTGTCGATCGACGAGCTATGGAGCTCGCCGGTGCTGGGATAGTAGTACATCGAATAGATAATGTTCGGCATTTGCTCTTCAGACGGCCCGACATCCCAGATCCAGGATTTTTCGTCCGGAGCGAGAATCACATATCCTTCCAATGTGTATTTCAAACCGTTTGCAGCGAAGGCGCGTTGAAATTTCCGCAGGGCCACGAGCTCCTGGCAGACGATCGGCAACTGATCGATCCCGAAAAGTTCGCGAAGATCCGGACCTTCGACCTGTTTTTCGTCTGACAGTTTAAGTTTGCCGCCTTTTTTTGCGTCGAACTCGACCGAACAAACTTTGTGATTTTGATCTGCATTGTTTGGGGTCCGGATGGCGTTCGTGGGAATGACCATCTCAATGTTGGCAAGACTGCCATCCTTTTTGAAAACGAACCTGCAGTGCTCTACCGGCATCGATTCACGATGTGAATTTTTTTTCGCCAGCTCCTGGATTTGTTTGATCCAATCCTCCGGCACGACCGGCGATTTCTCGCCTTCGGCATTCTTTTTCGCCGCGTCGGCGTGGGCTTGAACCTGACCTGGATCTTGCGTTTCCTTCAACGCCTTTGGCGCAATGCTCGGCACTTCGAAAGCGAAGACGCCGGCAATCGAAAAACAAAGTGCAATCACAACAACCGGAGAACGTTTCATAAGGGTGTTATACGGACGCGAAGTAACCATTCTTTCGCGCGATTAGGCGCGAATAATTTCGACCCTGGAAATTCCACTTCCGCCTTATTCTGAAGCGGTTAAAGTCCAAAACGTGAAATCGAAAATCTTTTTCTCCGGAGTTCTGATCATTGGTTTTGGAAACCTCGGTCAGGCCCAGCCGTCCCCGAGCCGGCAGCCGGATGTCTCCAACAAAACTCTGCTGACCAATGCGAACCAGGACCACGTCGTGGGCGCGGCTGCGTTGCACAAACTCGCCGACGATTATTACAATTGGCGAAATCAGAACGATCCGGTTTCGAGCAGCGATGCCGGACTTCACACCTGGGATGACCGGCTGGTCGACTTTTCACCGGCAAAAATCAACGAACGGGCCCAGCACGTTCGCCAGTTACTCGACAAAGTCCGGGCGATGAAGACCGATACCTGGCCGAAAGACGAACAGATCGACGCCTTGTTGTTTCGCTCGCAATTGGAAAACGTTGATTTTGGAAATCGGGTTCTGAAATTCGAGTTCACCAATCCGCAGACCTACACCGGCGAGTGTACCAGCGCGATCTTCTCTCTTCTCAAAAAGGAATACGACGCGCCTCGGAAACGGGCAATCGCAGCGACCGCGCGGTTGAAAGCGATGCCGGCACTTTTGAAGCAAGGCATCGCGAATCTTCAAAGCCCGGTGAAACTTTACGCCAAGCTCGCAATCGACTCCGCCCGCTCGATCGACCCGCTGTTCAACAAGAGTCTGATGGCGCTGGATGTCGGACTCGCGCCTAACGAACATGACGAACTGATTAAAGCGCGCGATGCCGCCGTTGCCGCGCTTCACAGTTTTGCCGACGAACTCGAGAAGCGGATGCCGAAGATGGTCGATTTCGCGCCGATGGGCGAAGCGAACTACAATTACTATCTCAAGCACGTTCTGCTTCTGCCGCTCGACGCCCGCGAAGTGGAAATGATCGGCCGGGTAGAAAATGCGCGCTATCGGGCGCTCGAAGCGTTGCTGCCGGATCCAAAGCTGGCCGATCCCGATCCGAAACGCGCGGCCAGCATTCCGGCAGACCAGGAGGCATTTCTCAAAGCTTACGAAAGTCGCGAGAGCGAGATGATTAACTTCCTGAAAGAACACAACCTGGTGACAATTCCGGATTATCTCGGACGATTCGAAATTCGGCAGTTGCCCGAAGCGTTCAAACCGACCAGTCCCGGCGGCTTCATGAATCCGCCCGGAGTCTACGATAAGGATCCGGTCGGGTTCTACTTCATCCCCACCTACAATCCGGAATCGAAAAACTTCTATATTCGGGCTGCGATCGAAGATCCGCGACCGATTTTGGGTCACGAAGGAATTCCCGGCCATTTCATGCAACTCTCGATTGCGAACCATTTAACCGACGAAATTCGCCGCCAGCACGGCGATGGCGTGTTTGTGGAAGGCTGGGCGCTTTACACCGAAGAAATGTTAATGCGGACCGGGCTTTATCCGGACAATTCGCCCGCTCAGGGGCAAATTCTGCGGCTGTCGCGTTATCGCGGCGCGCGGATTGGTGTTGATGTGAATCTGCACACCGGCAAATGGTCGTTCGAACAAGCGGTCAAATATTTCATGGATGCGGGCGGACTCGATCGCGAGTCTGCGGAAGGCGAAGCCGCAGGCGCCGCCTCAACTCCCCACCAAAAAATCAGTTACATCATCGGGAAATGGCAGATCATGAATCTGCTCGGACGCTACAAAGACAAACAGGGCGATAATTTCCGGCTCGGCCAATTCCACGACGATCTGATCAAGAACGGCAGCCTGCCGCTTTCCATCATCGAATGGATTTTGCTGGACGACGATTCATCGATTAAGAAGGTGACCAGCGAGAAGTGACCGGTGACCAGAAAACGATGAAACGCGTTCAGCTCTTCTTACTTGTCACTTGTCACTTGTCACTTCTTGGTTGCGCCGGCAGTCCGCATCCACAGTTGATCAGTCCAAGTGAAGGGCCGCCGAGTCGCCGCGCGCTCGAACTGTTCCAGGAAAAGCAAATCGCGACTCTCCATTTTCCGCCGGGGATCTACACCTTGAGTGCAGTTGATAAGATCGGTTATTACTACCGCGCGCCGCGCAAAATCCGAGAAGGCGGCGCCTGGCTCGACGGCGGGATCTTTGTCAGTAAACGGGACCCGCGAAAGCTGCGCGGCTACGTCTATCGCGTCGGAACGGTCGCACATGTCGGCAATTTCTCGCACGCGCGGTATCACTTTGTCGGCGAAGATATTCCAGCCGCCGACCACTGATCCCCGTCGTCCGTCATCTGTAATCGGTCATCTGTCATCTAAGCAGGCCTGCTTCCTGCTAAATCCAAGGCATGAGCATGGAACAAGAGACTCATGCGGCCCTGGAGCAGGAAATCGAGAAGGTTGAAATTCTCGCCGGACTGAGGCGCGCGTTAGATCTTCAATACCAACGTCTTTGCCAGCTCGCCCGGGCTGATTGGGAACGCTTGATCGGACCCGATCCGGCTAATGCGTGTGTTACAGTGCGCGTCCAGACAGGGTCCGCAAACGCTACCCGCGGCTCCGGTTTTCTAAAATCGCGGAGACAAGCGATTTCCAAAATTGCGGCAAAGGGTTCCGTGCCGCGATTCGCGCACTAAGACTGCCAGCGGTATAGAACCGCGCGGGATTATTTATCGATCTTTTCGTCGAGCAATCTGCCGACGGTGAACTGTTTTTCAGGCTGTTCCAGACCGCCGACGAACTTCTGAAACCGTTGCGAGAAAAGATCCCGGCGCATTTCCCAATAATGGGCCATTCCGGGCGCAGCAATGTAATGCCGGAGCAACTCACGCCATCCCTGCCATAGTTCGAGATCGAGCAATCCATAAACGTAATGGGTATGAATCGTCTCGAACGCTTTCAGGAATTGATACGTAGCATGAAAGAAGCGGGATTGATCTTCCGGCGAAAGCGCGCTGAGATTTTCAAGCCCAACCTGCCAAATGCGCGCGAGCTCGGCGTTTTCCATGTAGGGCTTCGTTACTTCGCGCAATGCGGTTGCGGCAGAATCCTGCGCCGCAATTTTCGCGACCCGGGTACTGCGATGCACTTGCACGGCCAAATACCAGAGCGATGCGACCACGCCGAAGGCGCCGATCGCCTGGGCAATGGCATTGATCGCTTCCCAGCTCACGACATTAGAAAAGCCGAAACGCCCAAAAACTGAAATGCTGAAATTAAGACCCGCTGTCTATTTTGGTTCGTCGCGAACCTTCAACACAATCTTGCCGCGGGTATGACCCAGATCAGCCTTTTTCTCGGCCTTGGCTGCGTCCGCCAGCGGAAAAGTTTCAGAAACGACGACCTTAATTTTCTTTTCGTCGATCAGCTTCCCGATTTGAGCAAGCTCATTGCCGTTATTCTGGACTACCAGCGACGCGCCGCGGATTCCGTATTTCCTCAGCTGCGCCTTATCGACATCGGAGGTGAGTGCCACAATAATTCCGCCCTTTTTTACGACTGGGTACGATCGTGCCAGCGTCTCACCGCCAACGGCATCAATCACGACATCGATGTCCTTTGCGATGTCTTCGAATTTCTGGGTCTTATAATCGATTGGAACATCGGCCCCGAGCTGTTTGAGAAATTCCTGATTGGCGGCCGAGGCAGTTGCGAAAACTTTGGCGCCGTGAATTTTTGCAATCTGAACCGCAAACATTCCCACGCCGCCTGACGCTCCATTGATCAGCACGGTCTGGCCGGATTGAACATTGGCTTTGTCCACGAGTGCCTGCCACGCGGTCAAAGCAACGCTCGGGACGCCGGCCGCTTCGACAAAACTAATCGTCGCCGGCTTCAATGCGGCGTCACTCTCTTTAGCCAGCGCATATTCTGCGTAGCCGCCGCCTTTCAAGATGGTGATGAAAGCGTAAACGGCGTCGTCTGGTTTAAATTTGCCAACCTTGCTCCCAACTTTTTCGACTACGCCCGCAATATCGTAGCCGGGATGCCACGGCAATTGGGTGCCATTCGGGGGTTTTGCCCAATTGCCGGCCAGCAAATTCCCATCGAATGAATTCACGCCTGCGGCGAAAACTTTGACCAAAATTTCATTCTCCTTCGGTGTCGGGACCGGCACGTCTTCGTATTTCAAAACTTCGGGGCCGCCGTATTCGCGAGCCACGATGGCTTTCATTGTTTCGGCATGAGCAGGCACTGCGATGGCCATCAACGTTGCCGCAATGAAAATGATTTTCGGTTTCATTTTTTACTTCGGTTCGTCCGCAACTTTCAAAACAATCTTACCTCGGGTGTGATGCGTCCCAACCTCTTCCTGCGCCTTTCGGGCTTCGCTTAACCGAAGTGTTTGAGTTACTACGACCCTGAGCTTCTTCGCATCGAACAGCTTCGTTAGTTCTGGAAGCGACGACCACCCAGCGGCGGCAAGTGGCGGCGCCTGGATGCCATACTGTTGCGCCTTGGCTGTATCCGCAGGTCCAATGATCGAAACCAGGAATCCGTCTTTCTTCACCACCGCGTAATCCCGGTCGAGAATTTCTCTGCTGGCGGCTTCCAGCACTACATCGACATTTTTGACCACGTCTTCAAATTTCTGCTTGGTGTAATCGATGGCTACATCGGCGCCAAGTTCTCTGAGCAAATCCTGATTGGCAGTCGATGCCGTTGCGTAAACTTTGGCGCCACGCAATTTCGCGATCTGAATAGCGAAACTTCCCACGCCCCCGGAACCGCCCTGGATCAATACGGTTTGCCCGACACCTAAATGTGCTGTCTCGACGAGCGCGTTCCACGCAGTCCTTGCTGCAACCGGTACAGCCGCGGCCTGAATGAAATCCAGCGAAGCCGGTTTTAGAGCGATGTTTTTCTCAGCGGCGACGGCATATTCCGCATAACCGCCATTGTTCACATTACCGTAAACAGCGTCGCCCTTTTTTAACTTGGTAGCACCGGGTCCTATCTGCTCGACAATGCCCGCGATATCGCGGCCCGGGATCACGGGCAGCGTCGGTGTCCCAAACTTTCCGCTGCGCACGTAAGTGTCGACGGGATTCACGCCGGCGGCGATCACTCGGACCAGGACTTCGTTTTCCTTAGGCTCGGGACGGGCCACATCTTCATATTTTAAGACCTCGGGTCCGCCGAATTCATGAGCCACGACTGCTTTCATCGTTGCCGGATTTGTTTGCGCGAACACGGCAGTCAGTGCGCAACTCACGACAACAAATACGGCGTTAAAGAGAAATTCCTTCTTCATAAGGTTTTGGCCGGCAAAGCGTGAATTAAATCCTGTTCATGGTGTGTAGGATTCTGCAAGCTCCAGCGCCATGAAGATACGCATTCTTACGATTATCGCATTAACTTGCAGCCTGTCAGGGGTTTGCCTCGCTCAAAGTTCACCGGCGACTGCCGCGAAAACAACCGGTGGAAGCAACGCGCCCTACAACGAAGGATCGGTTTGGCAGTTATCGATGATCAAAACCAGGGCCGGACTCAGTGATGAATACTTCAAGCAAATCACCGGCACGGTGAAACCGGTCTACGAGGAAGCAAAGAAGCAAAAGATCATTCTCAGTTACAAAATTCTCGACGGCGAAGCCTCCGGCCGGGACGACTTCAACATTTTGATTCTGGTCGAATATCCAAATTACGCAGCGCTCGATTCATTGCGCGACAAAATGGATCCAGTGCTTACCAAAGTGATGGGTTCGCAGGATCAACGAAAGGACCTGATGGTAAAACGTTTGGATGTTCGCGAGATCATCGGCACCAAAACGATGCGGGAAATCACGCTGAAGTAGGTGGGGACATCCGCGGACGCCGGAGCGCGGCGTCCCTACTCCATCCACGGCAACGCATCGAGATCAACGTTGCCGCCGGTCAGGATGATTCCGGCGCGTCTACCGGCGAGATCGATCTTACCATCGGCAATCGCCGCGAATGGAACCGACGCCGACGCTTCGACGACAATCTTCATTGTCTCCCAGATCGTCCTCATGGCAGCGACGATCGATTCCTCGCTCACCGTGACGACGTCATCGACGTAACGTTGAATGATTGGAAAAGTTTGCTCGCCAACGTTGGTGCGCAACCCGTCAGCGATCGTGAATTTCTTTTCGGTCACGAGCCGCTTTCGGGCGTGAAACGATTGCGCGGTGTCGTCAGCGTTTGCCGGCTCGGCGGCGATGA
>JAJPJU010000119.1 GCA_021324035.1 Spartobacteria bacterium
GTGGGCTACAAACCTGCCGCGCCTACGGCGCTCAGAACGGCAGTGTGGTCACTGAAGATCCTACCGCGCTTAGAACGGCAGTGTAGTCGCTCAAGATCTTACCGCGCTTAGAACGACAGTTTAGTCGCTCAAGATTACTCTAATTCGATCAATGCAATCCGTACTCGGCCTTGTCACCAAGTTCTTCAGCGATGCGCAAAAGCTGATTGTACTTGGCCACGCGATCGGTCCGGCAAAGCGAACCGGTCTTAATCTGGCCCGCGTTAGTCGCGACCGCGATATCGGAGATCGTCGTGTCTTCAGTTTCACCGGAACGATGACTGATCACTGAGGTGTATTTGTTTTTCCTGGCGAGATTAATCGTGGCCAGGGTTTCGGTCAGCGTGCCGATTTGATTCACCTTAATCAAAATGGAATTCGCGACGTGCTCTTTGATTCCGCGCTCGAGAAATTCCACGTTGGTGACAAACAGGTCGTCGCCCACAAGCTGCACTTTTTTGCCAAGCTTGGCGGTCAGTTTTTTCCAGCCGGCCCAATCGTTCTCGGAGCAACCATCTTCGATCGAAACGATCGGAAACCGGCGGCAAAGATCGACATAGTATTCGATCAATTCCTCCGCTGTCTTTTTTGAGCCGTCGGATTTCTTGAACACGTAAACGTTCTGTTTTTTGTCGAAGAACTCCGAAGCAGCGACGTCCAAGGCAATGAAAATTTGCTCGCCTGGTTTGTAGCCGGCTTTCTCAATCGCTTTGATGATCGATTCGAGCGCGTCGTCGGCTGACTTCAATTGCGGGGCAAAGCCGCCTTCGTCGCCGACGTTGGTGGAAAGGCCGCGGTCTTTCAGCACGCTTTTGAGGGCGTGAAAAACTTCCGCACCGTAACGCAGGCCTTCGGCAAAAGTCGGCGCGCCTTTCGGCATGATCATGAATTCCTGGAAATCGATCGGCGCATCCGAGTGCGCACCGGCGTTCAAGATGTTCATCATCGGCACCGGCAACACGTGGGCATCTTTGCCGCCCAAATAACGAAACAGGGGTTCGTTTTCGGCTGCGGCTGCGGCGTGGGCAACCGCCAGCGAAACACCGAGGAGCGCGTTGGCGCCGAGATTCTTTTTGTTCTTCGATCCGTCGAGATCGATCAGCTTCTGGTCGATTTTCTTCTGCTCGCGCGCGTCCATGCCCTTGATCGCACTCGCGATTTTACCGTTCACGTTCCCAACGGCTTTGCTGACGCCTTTTCCGCCGTACCGTTTCTTATCACCGTCGCGAAGTTCCCATGCTTCATGCTCGCCGGTGCTCGCTCCGCTCGGGACCGCGGCCCGGCCGAGCACGCCGTTGTCGAGCCGAACGTCTACCTCGATCGTCGGGTTTCCGCGCGAATCGAGAATCTCGCGCGCGTGGATTTTCTTAATGGTGGCTTTCGACATGTGAAGCTCTCGATTAAATCAGTTCCGCCCCGGTGACAACGAAGTTTTGAAATTCACATCGCCAGCGAGGCGCAGTTTTCGGTAAGGGTAAATATGCCGATGCTTTTGCGACACTGGATTTGGCTGTTACTGCTGCTTGCGATTGCGGTTCGGCTTCCCACGATGTTCAGCGTCCAGCGCACCGGCTGGGACGAGCGCGCCTACGCCGTTTTTGCCAAAACCGTAGATGAAGGCGGAGTCGCCGGCATTCGCAAATGGATGCAGGATTATCCAACCAACGAAAGTCTGCAGAAATCGCCGTTGTTGTTGCGAATCGGATTCATCGCACCGGCGATGTTGACCTGCAAACTGCTCGGAGGATTCACGCCCGACAACATCGCGTGGCTGTCGTTTGCTGCGGGTATCGGGCTGATTGTTCTGGGGGCGCATTTCACCGAGCTCCTGGCCGGCCGAAAGATTGCAATCATCTGCGGAATTCTATTGATCACCTCTCCCCTGGCCGCCGGACTTTCCCGGCGTGGAACGCAGGACACTTTCGCCGCGCTCCTGTTCGTGGCCTGCCTGTACTTCTTTCACAACTGCTGGACGCGACGCGCGATCGTCTGGCCCATCGCGCTGGCCGGTTGCCTTACTCTGGCATGGCTGACCAAAGAATCCGCGCTGCTTTTGTATCCGCTGATGCTGGTGGCGGCTCTTTACTACCAGCGCGTCATGCATCTTCAGGCGCGCTACTGGCTCCTGGTTTCAGCGTTGGCCATCGCCCCACTGATTTATTTCGCGATCGAATTTTGGATTTGCGACGGAATCGGAAATTTTCTCGAGACGTATCGGACTTACAGTGGGCTCCAGAACAAACTCGAATACACCGTTCATTACGAGAAAGGTCCGTGGTTTCGCTATTTGGTGGATCTGGTGGCAATTGCGCCGGCAGTCTTCACTAGCGGTATCGTTGGTCTGTCGGCGCCGGTGGATGAATCATCCCGCAACGGACGCAGTCTTGCGCTGATTTACCTCGCCGGCGGGCTTTTGCTTTTCTCTCAAATGCCGATAATCAATGTCCGGCTCGTTCTTTTCGCCGACATGTTTCTGCGATTGGGGGCAGTTTTGGGAGCCAGTTATTTGGCGTCGTTGTTCGCAGCAAAATGGGCCCGCGGCATTCTGGTCGTCTTGATTGCTCTGTTGGTTGTTAATGACTCGCTCCAGTTCTACCGGATCTTCGTTGCCGGCAATCTTTACAGCCCGACGACCTTTCTGCTCCTCCGCTCGGAAGGGTTCTACCCGTAAGGCCTTAGGACGTGATTCTTACTGGCATTCTGGCCAACTGTGCGTACGCTGGCGGTTCATGAGGCGTGTGAGGCAATTCGTCGCCACTATTTTGCTGTTGGGCTGCTGCGCCCTGATTGGAGCCGAGAACCATTTGCCCGCCGATCAGATGGCCAAGGCGATCCGGCTCGATTCGATCAGCATCCCAAGCCCGGGCGAACTCTTCGCGGCATTGGAGAAACCGGGCAAGCCGAATTGGGTCGGCCAAATGCGCGGCCCGGTTGGAATGAATTACAAGGACCGCGCCCAGATCGCGCTCAATCTTGGGAGCTTGATTGCCGACGGATTCATCGCGGTTGAAGCGAAAGACAGCCAGCAGGTCAAAAACATCGGCACTGACATTATTAAGATGGCGAAAGCGCTGGGCGTGAGCGAAAACGTGCTCAGTCGTGGAAACAGCATCAACGAATTTGCCGAAAACGACGAATGGGACGCGCTCCAGGAAGAACTCGAGGCCACCCAGAACGAAGTGAAATCCTCGATGCAAACGCATCGCGACCAGGATTTGGTAATTCTGGTAAGCATCGGCGGCTGGATCCGCGGGACGCAAGTAGTGAGCGCTGCGGTGATGCAAAATTACGACGAGCGGGCGGCGAAAGTTTTGCGGCAGCCTGGATTGGTAAATTTCATTCAATCGAAACTGAACGACGTTTCGCCGGAAATGCGGAACGATCCGCTGGTCAAGGACGTGAGCAGCCAGCTGCCGGAAGTCGAAAAGCTTGTCTCGTTTCCGACCGGAAAAGCGCCGAGCGCCGATGACGTGAAAAAAGTCAACGAGGCCGTTGGGAAAATCATGACCCAGATCCAGACGAAAGAATCGAAATGAAATCGGTGACATCGATCTTTTCGGCGTTCGTTCTGGCCGCAACGTCCGTGCTGGCCGCAGCGGAAAGCGATTCCGAAGTGAACGCGCACAAAGCTGCGCTCGACCTGGCCGGCGCGTTTTCAAACGAAGGTTTCAAGATTCGTGATGGTCACTGGGCGGGAACAATCAAGCCGCACGATCACGCATTGATCGCAGTCAATCTCTATGCCGGAAATCAGTATTGGTTCTCGGTTGGTGCGACTGACACCGCGAAAAAGCTGGCCATTAATCTTTATGACGAAAGCGGAAAGCTGGTCGAGACGGAGAGCTATAACGAAGGCGAAAAGGCAGCGGCAGGATTTTCGCCGACCAGCAGCGGCCAATATTACGTCATGGTCGATCTCGTAGACGGCAACGAGAGCAGCGTTTGTTTGGTTTACTCTTACAAGTAAAGATAAAGCGATCCTAGATCCTCGATTCTGGATGCTAGATGTACGCTTTGACTCTCCTATCGAGCATCGAGTATCTAGAATCCAGTATCCAGATCCATGCTCTCGCTCCAGGTCTTTTACGAAGGCAACGTCCAGGGCGTCGGTTTTCGCTGGACGATCAAAAATATCGCCAAGGGTTTCGACGTCATCGGCTGGGTCCGCAATCTGCCCGATGGACGAGTCGAGCTCCAGGTCGGCGGCAGTGAGAGCGAAGTGTTCGCGTTTTTGGATTCGGTGATGGACAGCGAGTTGCGTTCGCACATAGACAAACAAACGCGCGCCGCGATGGCCGAACCGGTAAAAGCGCGCGGGTTCGACATTCACCATGACTGACTCGTCGCGCCGCAGGTCCGAGCCGGACTCGCATCCGGCGGAGGTGGACCTGGCGATCGCGGTGGAGGGACTCACCAAAGTTTTTCCAATCCCGTTTCGCAAAAAATCGATCGTCGCGGTCCGCGATCTTAATCTTCAAGTCGAGACCGGTGAAGTTTATGGATTGCTCGGCCCGAACGGCTCCGGCAAGAGCACCACCCTGAAGATTATTTTAGGGCTGGTTTCGCCGACGCGCGGACGAACCCAGATTTTTGGATGCGACAGCTCCGAGGTTGCGACCCGGCAATCGGTCGGTTTTTTGCCCGAGAATCCGTACTTCTACAAGTTTCTGACCGGCACCGAGACCCTGCGCTTTTTTGGAAAACTTTGCGGACTGCGCGGCTCTCAATTGAGAGACAGAGTTCAGGAGCTGCTCGACCTCGTCGGCCTGACCGAGGCCCGAAACCAAAGATTGGGCACTTACTCCAAGGGAATGCTCCAACGGATCGGTTTGGCCCAGGCCCTGGTTAACGAACCTGCGCTCCTGGTGCTTGATGAACCGACCGCCGGCGTTGATCCGGCCGGCTCGCGCGACATGCGCAATCTCATCGTCGATCTGAAGAAACGCGGCGTGACCGTGCTTCTCTCGTCGCACTTGCTCGAACAAGTCGAGGAGGTCTGCGATCGGGTCGGGATTCTCTCCAAGGGCATGCTCGTTCGGGAGGGACCACTCGACGAATTGATCGCAATCGAAGATCGAACCGAAGTCGTCCTGCAAAATGCGTCCGGGAAATTGTTGAAGGAAATCGAAAAGATCGCGACCAAGGCGAAGGCGAAAGTAATCGAACGCCGAACTTCAAAAACCACGCTCGAGCGACTCTTCCTCGAGGCAACAAGCGAGAACAAGCCGGCAGATCGCACGAATGAACGTGAATGATCAAAGCTCTCCGAAGTATCGGAAATTCTCGTTTCATCGAATCGGAGCGATTGCCACCAACACGCTCACCGAGCTGGCGCGCCAGAAAGTTTTCTACGTTCTGCTGATTTTCGCGCTGATCCTGATCGGCAGCTCCGTTTTCATGGCCAGATTCACCTTTCAGCAGGAATTCCAGATCCTGAAGGACATTTCGTTGGGCGCGATGTCCATTTTCAGTTCGCTCCTCGCGATCGTCGCTA
>JAJPJU010000239.1 GCA_021324035.1 Spartobacteria bacterium
CAACGTTTCAGCGGATTTGGCGCCACACACGCGAAACTTCCTCGCTGGGTTTGTCCGGGAAAATGGACGTGAACGGATCTTGGCTGCCCAATGAGTAAACGCGCGCTCGTTACTGGTGGCGCCGGTCTGATCGGTTCACACCTGACGGATTTGCTCGTGGGCGAAGGCTGGCAAGTCCGTGTGCTCGATAATCTCGAACCGAACACGCATCGGCGCGGAAAACCATCCTGGATCAATCCAAAAGCAGAATTCGTGAAGGGCGATCTTCGCGATCGCGAAACGATTACCGCGGCTCTCCGCGAGATCGACGTTGTATTCCACCAGGCGGCTTATGGCGGCTACATGCCTGAGATTTCAAAATACGTGCACGTTAATTCGTTAGGCACGGCTCAGATGCTCGAAGTAATCCGGGAAAATAATTTACCGATCAAAAAAATCGTCGTAGCGAGTTCGCAGGCCGTCTACAGCGAAGGCGCGGGCGACTGTCCGAAGCATGGACTCGTTTTTCCAGCGGTGCGGCCGGTCGAACAATTGCGACAGGGTGATTGGGAAGTCCATTGCCCAATCTGCGGTGCCATCACCAAGAGTGCGCCGACTCCCGAGAATGCGCCGGTTGGTGGCGAAACGGTTTACGGTTTGACCAAAGTCGACCAGGAAAAACTGGTGTTGCTTTGGGGAAAACAGGTCGGAACTCCAACCGTCGCGCTTCGTTACTCGTGCACTTATGGACCGCGCCAATCGATCTTCAATCCTTACACGGGGGTGATCGCGATTTTTTGCACACGATTGCTCAACGACCTGCCGCCGGTTTTGTACGAAGATGGCGAACAAACCCGCGACTTCTCGTTTGTCGAAGATATCGCGCGCGCCAACTTACTCGCTGCTGACACCGACAAATTAGACGGGTTTGCCGTGAACGTGGGAAGCGGCGAAGGCACGCCGATCCGAAAAATTGCCGAAATTCTTTCGACTCTGCTTAAAATCAACATCAAAGCGGAAGCGCGCGGTGAATTTCGGCCCGGCGAAATGCGCCATCTCACCAGCGACACAAAATTGGTCCGCGGAGCGGGCTACAAACCGCAGATCGGGCTCGAATCAGGTATTCAGCGCTATATCGACTGGATTAAAACCCAATCCAACATCAGGGATTATTTCAGTGAGGCTGAACAAATTCTCAGGAGCAAAGGTATCGTTCATCGAGTAGGAATGAAGAATGCCTGAGGCCTCCGGCATTGACGATTTAACCTCCCCGGTCGTCGAACACGCGCGGAAGGATTTTCCGCTGCTCGATGCCGACATGACTATCGCCGAGGCGCTCGAACGAATTCGACGGGAGGGCGTGGGCGAACGCGTTATCTATTTCTTTGCGATCGACGCCGACAAAAAATTGGTGGGCGTATTGCCGACGCGGCGTTTGTTGACCGCCACACCTGAAACGCGATTGCGCGATATCATGGTCCGGCGCGTTGTCGCGATTCCAGCGACGGCAACAGTTCTCGATGCCTGCGAATTTTTCGTGCTCTACAAATTCTTCGCGTTTCCGGTCGTGGACGAACAGCGGCGCGTAGTCGGTGTTGTCGACGTGAGTTTGTTCGCCGAAGAAATTCTGGGCGAACGTGAGGAGCAAGCGCGTCCGGCCGCTCCCGCGTCGATGCGTGATGATGTGTTCGAAGCGCTCGGATTTCATCTCGAGCAAATCCGTGGCGCATCGCCGTTGCTGGGTTTTCGTTTTCGTCTTCCCTGGCTGCTCGTGACTGTCGCCGGCGGTACGATCTGCGCGATCCTCGCCGGCGCATTTGAAGCGACCCTGGCCCACAGCCTTGTGATCGCGTTCTTTCTCACAATGGTGCTCGGCCTCAATGAAAGTGTCAGCGCGCAATCGATGAGCGTGACGATTCAAATGTTACGATCCGCGCCGGTAACCTGGCGGTGGTTCGCGACTGCCCTGCGCCGCGAACTCATCACCGCGGTCTTGATTGGGCTCGCTTGCGGAAGTCTGGTCGCCGCGATCGTGTCTGTCTGGCGGCACGATCTTCGCGCCGCTGCAGTGATCGGCGGGAGCATCGCGCTTTCCCTCGTGACCGCATCATTGTTTGGACTGGCCGTTCCTTCGCTTTTGCATCGCTATCATCTCGATCCAAAAATCGCGGCCGGTCCGGTGACGCTGGTGCTCGCCGACATTTGCGCGCTCGTTTTGTATTTCACAACTGCGCGGCTGGTTTTGTGATGAGCAACGTCTCAGTCGTCATCCCCGCGCTTAACGAAGAAGAACCTATCGCGGCGGTTGTGCAGGAATGCTTGGCGACCAGGATTCCGAGCGAAGTCGTTGTGGTCGATAACGGCAGCACTGATTTAACTGCCGAACGGGCGAAACACGCCGGCGCACGGGTCGTGAGTCAGCCAAAACCTGGTTATGGTCGCGCCTGCGCTGCCGGAGTCCGCGCGGTTTCGCCGGAATCCGAGATCATTGTGTTTCTTGATGGCGATGGAAGCGATTGTCCCGAATTCATGTCGCACCTCGTCGATCCGATTGCGGCCGGGAAGCAAGATTTTGTGATTGGCTCGCGAACTCGAGGGCAACGGGAGGCGGGCAGCATGAATTTTCAGCAGGTCTTTGCCGGACGGTTCGCAGGGTCGCTGATCAGGATTTTGTACGGGGTCCCGTACACCGACATGTCGCCGTTTCGTGCGATCCGACGCGATGCGCTGGAGAAACTCTCGATGAAAGAAGAAACCTACGGATGGAATTTGGAGATGCAGATGAAAGCGGCGCGAACCGGCCTTCGGGTTTTGGAAGTGCCGGTAAATCACCGCTGCCGAGCCGGAGGTATTTCTAAAGTTTCTGGAACTCTTCGCGGAACGCTGGTCGCCGGCGCCCGAATCATCGCGACGTTCTTGCGCATCGCGTTTCAACGTAGATAAGATTGACGACGGATGAGCAGATCGAAAGCGATCAGTATTGGTTTGCTGGCCGGATTGATTGCGGGAATCTCAATGACGGTTGCGATGTTGTTGCTGGCCTGGATCGGCATCGCTACGCCGCTGGCGATCATTGGAGACCGGCTCTCAGTTTTCATCAAACCCGGGCCATTTCTTCAACTCATGGGCCGGGTCGGAGGGTATAATCAACTCAAGCAACTCGGCGTCGGATCGACGATGGCCGGCCAAATCATCGTCAGCATGCTCGGGGGCGCAGTGTTCGGTTTGTTAATGCGACGCAATCCTCAGCGCCGCGTGACCGCATGGACGATGTCGATTTTCGTCGTGTTGCCGGTCATCATGCTGGCGATCGTTCTCTGGCCGGTGCTTGGAACAAGCTATCTCGGTTTTCCCATAGCCTCCGCGCGAATGATGACTCTGATCGGCGTTACCGTCGGCGTTCTGGTGTTCGAACGCACCCTCATCGGAAGCTTTCTTTTTCTTACGCGACCGAAATCGCAGAGAGCGACCGATGAATATTCGCCGTCAATCGGCCGGCGCGCGTTGATTTTGGGCGGGCTCGGCGCGCTCATTGCGGGTGGCGGCATTGTTTTATTAAGAAAACTCTATGATGCGGCAGCGTTCAGTTACGACGGCACGCAATACAAAGGCCGCATTGTTCAACCGGTCACGCCTAACGACTTGTTTTATTGCGTGACCAAAAACGTCATCGACCCAAGTGTCGACGAGGATCTTTGGCACTTGGAAGTCAATGGCCTCGTCCAAAGTCCGCGAGCGTATCGAATTCAGGATTTGAACTCATTCACCCAAGTGGAACAGGAAACGACGCTGATGTGCATCAGTAACGGCCTTGACGCCGGGTTGATGAGCAACGCGGTTTGGAAAGGAATTCCGTTGATCGATTTTCTCGAAGCGGCGGGACCGCTCGCGGAGGCCAAACGCGTTCGATTGTACGGCGTCGACAATTACACCGATACGATTCCGATCGAGAAAGCGCTCGAACCGACCACGCTGCTCGCCTTGGGCATGAATGGCGTTGAGTTACCCGATCGACACGGATATCCGATGCGCGCGATCGTTCCCGGCTACTTCGGCGAAAAACATGTGAAATGGCTCACCCGGATCGAGCTGACAGGCGCCGACGCGAAAGGGTTTTACGAAACCCAGGGCTGGGGCCCCGATTTCATCGTGCCGACGCGATCGCGAATCGACGTGCCTGACAACGACGCGCGTCTCTCGTTAGGCCAACTTTCCGGCGCGCCTATTCAAATCAAAGGCGTCGCGTTTGGCGGCGACCGGGGAATTTCACGGGTCGAACTCAGCGACGACGATGGCGAAACCTGGGACGAAGCGAAGATCACTTATCCCGGAACGAAATTAACCTGGGCGCTTTGGAGCTACGATTGGAAGCCCGACAGCGCGGATGATTACACGCTCGTTGTCCGGGCCACCGACGGCGAAGGCGAAGTCCAGGAAGTCGAAGAAGACCGCGGCTGGTTCTCCGGCGTCACCGGTTTCCACAAAATCGTCGTGCACGTAACAGCCTGAGATTGAATCAATGCTGGCACGCAGAGCACCATGCGGTGGTGCGGCCAGCGACGGTGGCGTGCTTGAGCGGTGTGCGATGAATTGGGCAGATGCCTCCGCGCTTCCATTTTTGGTGAATCAGCCAGTTCTTCGGCGGATCGGAAAAATCCTGGCCGAGCGTTTCGAGCGAACGGCGCACGACCCATTTGGTTGCACGGAAAATTGCAGACCGCTCGCGCGGGCTTAGTTTTCGAATTCGTTTCGACGGTAAAACTTTTGCGCGCCACAGAATCTCATCGGCCATCCAGTTTCCGATTCCCGGAAAACCGTTTTGCATCAGCAGCGCGGCCTTGATCGGCGCCTTGCTATGGCGGTCCAGAAACTCGTCGAAGAATTTCCGGTCAAAATTGCGCGAATTGATCTCCGGCGGCCGATCTTTCCACCAATCCGGTTCGCCTTTTCCATGATGAAAGCGCACCTGCCCAAGTTGGCGCGGGTCGGTAAAGACCATCGACCGGTCTCTTTGACCCAGGACGAGGTGATCGTGTTTGCCCGGCTGGAAATTTGGCGATTCGATATGGGTTTTGCCTGTCATCCCGAGATGAATGCCGAGCCAGTTATCGCCGGAAAATTCAAACAGCATTTGTTTGCCGCTTCGTTTCGAACGCAGGGGCTTTTGACCGGTCAGATTCCGGCGAAGAGATTCGCCGTCGGTTCCGCGGAACACATATTTCCGCGAATGCGCCTTGGCCTCGACGATTTTGTGGCCGATTCCAGGCTCCCACCGTTTACGAAACCATTCTACTTCAGCCAGCTCGGGCATCCGTGAAAATAGCTGGGGAGACAGATGCATTCCACTTGTGCCCTGTGCTAGATTGATTCGTGGAAAAAGTGATCATCGTGGGCAGTGGTTGCGCCGGCCTAACTGCGGCGATTTATGCTGCCCGGGCGAATCTGAACCCGCTCGTCATGGAAGGCGGTCAGCCGGGCGGCCAGCTTTCCACAACGACGCTGGTCGAAAATTTTCCCGGGTTTCCGGACGGAATCGATGGCCCACAGCTGATCATGAACATGCACCAGCAGGCCGAAAAATTCGGCGCGCGATTTTCCTACGCCGAAGTGACCGATTACGAGCCGATGAACAATCACATTCGGGTCAAAGCCGACGACGAATGGCTTGAAACCCAGGCGTTAATCGTCGCCAGTGGCGCCTCGGCGCGTTATCTCGGACTCGACGATGAAGAAAAACTCATCGGTCACGGCCTAACGAGTTGCGCCACGTGCGACGGCGCATTTTACAAGAACGTGCCGGTAGTCGTGGTTGGAGGCGGCGATTCCGCGGCCGAGGAATCAATTTTCCTGACGCGATTCGCTTCGAAGGTTTATCTCGTTCATCGCCGCGACCAGCTGCGAGCGTCGAAAATCATGCAGGAGCGCGTATTCGCGAACAAGAAGATCGAGCCGATCTGGAATACGGTCGTCACGAAATACATCGCCGACGACAAAGGTGAAATGAGCGCGGTGCGTTTGCGAAATGTGAAAACCAACGAGGAACACGATCTTCCGGTAGCATGCGTGTTTGTGGCAATCGGCCACGATCCCAACACGAAAGCGTATCAGGGAAAGCTCGAAACCGATCCGGACGGGTATCTCATCGCGCGGAACCTCGCCGAGAGTAAACATCCGGGCGTATTCATCGCCGGCGACGTCGCCGACCGCGTTTACAAACAGGCGATTACCGCCGCCGGCTCCGGCTGCGCCGCCGCGATCGAAGCGGAACGATATCTGAGCGAGCTAGAGAATTCGCCGAAAGCGAACTAGACAGGATTCACAAGATTGACAGGATGGTTTAACTCCGTCGCTGGCTTTGAACGCATCCGATAAATTCTGTTAATGCCTGTCTATTGAAGTGAAGATTTGCGACATTACTCAGTTTTATTCCCCGGTCAGCGGCGGGGTGAAACGATACCTCCACGAAAAACTCGACTACATCGAGAGGCATACCTCGCGCGATCAAGGAGCTCTGATTGTTCCCGGCCCGAAAACGAAAGTCGAAGTTCGCGGCCGGTCGCGAATTTACTCAATTCGATCGCCGTTAATTTCGAGGACCGGACGATACCGGGCTCTGGTGAATCTTCGCGCAGTCGGCGCGACTTTGAAACGCGAGCGACCCGACATCATTGAGTCGGGGGATCCATATCAACTTGGCTGGCGTGCGGTTCGCTCTGGACGCGCGTTGGGTATTCCGGTGGTCGGGTTTTATCATTCGCATTTTCCCGAAGCGTACTTGCTGGCCAGCGCAAGGCTGTTCGGCAAACGGGCGGCTGGACGGGTCATGAAACTTTCACGCGGTTACGTGCGACGACTTTACAATCGTTTTGCTGCAACCCTGGTCGCGTCGGATCGCATCGCTCAAATCCTGCGGGACTGGGGTGTGCATAACGTTCATGTCGTGAAACTCGGCGTAAACATCGAGGTTTTTCATCCGGGCGAGAGCGATCGCGAACCGGTCCGGCAATCGTTAGGCGTGGAGCCAGGACGCAAGCTGCTGTTGTACGTGGGCCGCTTAGCGAAGGAAAAAAATACCGCGAAATTGTTCAAGGCGATCGCGATGTTAAATGCGCGTGCTCCCGGGTCGTTTCATTTACTGGTGATCGGCGAAGGACCGCAGCGAAAACAATTACGCGAGTTGCAGGGACAACATCAGAATGTGTCCTGGATCCCGTATTGCGCCGAACCGCGCGAGCTCGCGCGTTATTATCGCGCGGCCGATCTTTTCGTTCATCCCGGCGTTCAGGAAACGTTTGGTCTCGTTGCATTAGAGAGTCAGGCTTGTGGCACGCCGGTGGTCGGGATTCGCGGCAGCGCGATGGACGACCTGGTATTTCATGATCAAAACGAGTGGGCCGCTGAAAACTCGGCGGAAGCTCTCACTGACGCGATCCAGGCGTTTGCCGGTAAAGATCTGTCAAGTATAGGCTTACAAGCGGCCGAACAGGCGGCGCGATTGTACGCCTGGCCTAAAGTTTTTGAGCGGCTTTTTTGCATTTACCGCGAGGTATGTGCAAGCTACAGGGATATGGTTCAGAAATGAGCAGCGACAATTCATTTACGATCCGCAGCTATCGCAGGAGCGATCGCGACGCCGTACGCCGGCTTTGTTGCCAGACTGGATTTTTGGGCACGCCAATCGATCCGGTTTACGAAGATCGACAGCTGTTCGCTGATTTTCTGACGACATATTACACCGACTGGGAACCGGAATCGTCTTTTGTGGTGGAGATCGACGGCCAGATTCGCGGATATCTGCTCGGTTCACGCCGCCCGCTGCGAAATCAGCTTTATTCGTTCTGGCAGAATATTTCGCTCTTTCTCAAAGCGTTGACCCGCTATTTCCGATACAACGAAGCATCGCGCCGTTTTATTCTTTGGACCCTGGCCCATGGCTGGAGAGAAGTGCCGGCCGCGCCGCGCCGCGTTCCGCATTTTCATATCAACCTTCTTTCGGACGCGCGAAAAATGTTGACCACGCGCGCCCTGATCAGCGCGTATCTAAGTTATTTGTATCGCTGCGGCGAAAAGCGCGTTTACGGGCAGATCGTCACCTTCGAAAGCCGCCGCGGCGAACAAATGTTCGAGCGTTACGGCTTTAAAGTTTTGAACCGCGGCGAGATCACCAAATACAAAGCGTTTTATCCGCAATCGGTTTACCTCAGCACCGTTATCAAAAATCTCGAAACAGCCGAGCCGCTCAGAGTGACTTCGCGTTCGCGATAACTTCTTTATCAGGGCGCTACTGGCAGCGGGATTCGCGGCCAGCGCCATGACAGTACAATAAAAGCCAGCGCAGCAATAATAGTAACTCCCGCGCCGAGATACAAAAATGGGGGAGAATAAAAAAGTTCGACGCGATGCACGCCTGCTGGCAACGGGACGCCAAGCAAACCGACGTCAGCCCTGATTATTTGTCCCGACTTGCCGTCCACGCTGGAGTGCCAGCCATCGTCAAACGGCATTTGAAACAAGAGCACGCTATCATGATCGACGCTCACGCTTCCGGCAATTCGCGTTTCGCTAAAGCTAGTTAATCTAAGAGCGTGCAAGCGAAGGCTCGCTAGAGCGTCTGCGTCGGAAATGTCACGCCACTGCGCAAGCTCATCCGGGCCAGCTTCCTTGATCTGGAGGTTCGACGCTTTTGCTCCGCCGCCAATGACCACCGCATGCAGCAACGTCCTCTGCTTTGCCCATTTTGGCATCTGCGAGAAACCTTCTTCTGGAAACGAGCGATCGAATGAAATGCCAAGCGGCACAAATGCAGTATTACGAAAAATGTAAATGTCGTCGTAACGATTAACGAGCTCGTAGTAGTCAGCGGTTGCGAAACGGGACGGCAACTGCGTGATGAGAAACTTCTCGCAAGCAAATGTGGATAAGAGCGGTTCCCAAAGCAAACCGGTCGACCATTGAGCGTCAGTCGCGAGGTTATCAGCTGGAATTGCCTCCGTTGCCAGTAGGAATTGAATGTAGTCGAGGTTGTTGAACGAGCTATAAGACATTGTTCCGTAGTAACCGAAAATCATCGCGTCGTTATAGCTGATCCGATTTGCGAGCCCCGACCCCCAAGTTTTGTTGATACGAAAGAAGCAGTTCTCATTCGCCGGTCTTACTTCTAAGAGCGCTTCAATTGTTTGATCGTTGTAGCCCACGCGCTTTCGCAAGTCATCCTTGTGCAAAGTCGGACGATTTACGGTAAGCCCATCAAAATAGACAAGGTTGATAAGCCCGATCAGCGCAGCAATCCAACCAGCTACTCTTTGTCGATTAAAGAACTGACCAACGGCCAGCGTGACCGCCAATAGCCCAAGCGTGATCGCGGCTAGTTGCCGTATGCTTGGATCGATGCCAGCTCGTTTGAAAAGAATTGGCAGATAGAGAAAGCCCATCAATGCCAGCAAAGTACCGCCTAAGACGCGGTAATTCAGCCTGCGCTGCTCCTGATACGCGGAAAAAGCCCGCATGCTCAACACGATAAACCCGAAGATCGAAAAGAGAGACAAAGTCCGAAAATATCCGCCCTTAAAAAACCAAAGTGCGTAGCGAAACCATGGAAAGATTACTGGGATCAAAATCACCCCTAGTAAGAGACCGTACACGATTCGCTCTCGCCTCGTAGCGGTGATAAAAACCTGCGGCCACATTAAGAGCGTGACCAAACCGCAATATACCGCAGGCGCTTCGAAATAATTCTCCCACCCCTGAAACTGATCGCCCGAACCAAGAATATCGTTTGAAAAAGGACGCAACGCCGCCGTCAAGTAGTAGGAGAGTGACTCCAAATGAAATATCCTCGTCGGAGGAGCAGCAAAAGCGAAGTTTGGAATCGTTCCGGAGCCTCGCGGTGTGTTGAGAATGCAGTGCAGACTGCTAACCCAAATCACGGCAGCCAAGCCAACCCCAATCAGGCAGACCCATCCGATTTGTATTGCGGGCTGCCCCCACGTGCGCGGGTTCCAACCGTGGGTTTCGATTAGCCGGCCCGGGACGTAAGAGATAAGAAGTATGGCTGCTAGGAAGAGGTGAAATACTGTTATTAATCCTACTAAGGCGATTGCGAACGGTAGGTAGAACCACCGTCCCCGGCTGACGGCGATTTCGGCAGCAAAAAGCAGGAAGCTGAAACCAACCACTTCATCTGCGTTGATGACCCAGCAGCTTCCCATACACATGTAAGCCGAGAAGCCGAGAAGCATCGAGCCGAGTAAGGAACTGCAGAAATTCAGCCCCCGAATTTGCAGGAAACGAAAGAAGATCAATCCAGCGATCAGGGTTTTTAGCAGATGCTGGAAGATCAACCCATCCGAGATGAGTCGTTTCGGCAACCAAACCACTGGTTCCCAAATCAGGTCGCCAGCAAGATAAAAAATGCTTTGGCCCATGCCGACAGAGAAGGACCACGACGGAAAACCTTCGCGTCGGATGTAGTCGGAGAGATGGACGAAAGTGGGATAATAATCGTTTAGCGAGTCGGCACCGATATCCAGATACAGAGGAAGTTTGCCCAGCAATAGAAACTTATGAAAGATAACAATGCCGACCAGCGTCAATGCTAATGCCGCAAGCAAATAGGAAATACAGTTCCTTGCGCCCGCACGACGGCGTGCGGGCGCAGGAGCCAACCCCGTCGCCCCGATCATGGAACTAGACCCCCCTTAATAGGCTCTGGTTCTTCGGGCCCATTCAAGCTTCGAGAGGTTCGTAGATTGCTCACCGATGGTGCCTTTATAGAACAGCGCCGAGCGCTCCGACAATCGGATTGGTCGTGGCATACACACTGAATCTGCATCGTAATAGGGACGCGATCACCCGCGGCCTCATTCCAATTCGAGGTTATCGAGCTCCCTTAAAGATGAAACCAATTATGTTCGCTCACGAAGACGTTGTGCTTGACCACAATCTCGGAAATTGAAGCGATCGCCACGATCAAGCCCACTCCGATCCACGCGGGAAAGCCAATTCTAAAACGTCGAACAAGCTCGCTAACGCCATAAGTGTACAAAAGAGCGAATGGAACCAGCGCTCCCATCATTAATCGCCCGGATGTGAAGTAGGGGTGATTCCGAGACGGAAAAATGCAGCGACCAAAGTCGAATTCGATCGACAACAGAAAGAAAAACGAGATTGCCGCAATAAAGCAGATTGCTGCGAAGAGAAGGGCCTTCAATTCGAGATTGGAACGCAGTTGAGTCAGCCGGATCGAAGTGAGCGCGATCGCGATAAAGATCAAAGAGGAGATGGCGTAAAAATCGTCGACCAAGAAAGAGTGAAGCTCAAGGTTATGCCACATTAATTCTCCGCGCCAAAATCGCGCAATCAGTTCCGACCAAAATATCCACAGGCCGCGAAAAGAAAAAATTGGATGGTGCCACCATTCGGAAAATGGTTTTTGCGTCCAATCCAACAACACCATTTTAGCGCTAGAACCGGTGATATCGCCAAAGTTTGCCCGGCTCCAAAGCATCCAGCTAAGAATTGGAATTCCAGCGCAAAGGGTCATCGACGCGAAGGCAACGATTGTCGACCGATCCGGTCGGCGGGGCGGAAGCACGCAATAGGCAAAAATCGTCGCTGCTGCAATCGTGATTAGCGGCACATTACTTAACTTCGTCAGGAAAGTCGCGGCAATCGCGAGACCGGTGATCGCGCCCAGATAAAAACTCGGCGGTTTGGACAGCCATCGTAGCACGCAAAGGAAAACAATTCCGAAACAAATCGGAGACAAGGCATCATTGGTCATCACATAGAAGGCGTCTTGTGGAATGAACGCGAGCAGGAGCGCGGTCCCGATTCGTAAGCTAGCCGACGCCGGCGCGACTGTCCGGCCGGCTGCAAAGCCGATTGCGACCAGTAAGGCCACCAAGAATGCGTTCAAAAAGCGGATCCAGTAAAGGCCGTGAATACCATTCAATCCAAGAAACTGTCCTGTCTTCCACCAGCAGGCTGCCAAGGCATAATAAAGTGGCGGTTGCGACATCTCCCAATTGATCTCGCGGCTCCAGCCCACTTTTGTTGCTTCGATGACCGGCTCGGCTTCGACTAGCGGCTGCTTCCACAACGGCGCTGGAAATTTTCCGTCCTCAAAATGATCGGGTGTCTGGAGAAACTCTGGGGAAGCGTAAAGGCTGATGAGATTGAGCGTATCGTTGCTCAGCACATCGAAGTTGCGCGGCACGCGGCCATCCGAATAACGCACGATCACGTCGAAGTGAAGATCTTCGTCGCCGTTACTGAAAAATGGGAATGCCGCCGCGTAGAGAAAAGTCCGCAGCGCTCCTACAAAACATAACAGCGTTATCAGCCACCGTTCGTGTCGCAACATCCTCATCCGGCCGGGGACGGTTGCGGGCGCGGTTCGTTCCTTTTCCGCCAAAAGTGTTTCGCAAGGGTGGCGGAAATGTGATTTGGCACTTCGATTTTTAGCCTGGAATCCTCGGACATGCCAGTCATGCGGAAGCTACTGGTTGGCTTTGTCGAAAAGGGGAGTCGACGGTGTCGATGGGTCCACTCTTGTCGCAGTCTTGACTTTGCGCTACTTTCCGCCGCTCCGAGCCAGTTCGGCCTGGTTTGGACACGCAGTCATTGCCGGCATAGCTCAGTTGGTAGAGCAGCTGATTTGTAATCAGCAGGTCGTCGGTTCGAATCCGTCTGCCGGCTTTTTCTTTGCTACTTCTGACCGGCGAAGTGCAGGTAATTCAGAATATCGCTGCGCAATCGAAGAAAGTCCGTGCTATCGCGCTGTCGCGGGCGGCCCAGCCCAACTTCGATGGTTCGTTCAATCCGTCCCGGACGCGGCGTCATGATCATAATTCGATCGCTCATATAAATCGCTTCGTCGATGTCGTGAGTGACGAGGAGCATCGTCGTTCGACGCGCCTCCCAAATTCGGAGCACTTCGTCCTGCATTCGCATTCGAGTGAACGCGTCGAGCGCTCCCAACGGTTCATCCAGGAGAAGAACTTTCGGATGATTGATCAGTGCCCGAGCCAGTGCTGCGCGCTGGGCCATTCCGCCCGAAAGATGATGGGGATAGACGTTTGCGAACGATTCCAGTCCGACAAGGCGCATGAACTGGTCGACTTCGTTTTTCTTTTCCTGCAAAACGCCGCGAGCAACCAGGCCTGCCTGAATGTTGCGACGCACCGTCAGCCACGGAAAAAGATTTGGATCCTGAAAAACCAGACCGCGTTCGGCATTCGGCTGCGTGATTGGCTCTGAACCAACAAGCAGATCTCCCGCATCGGCGAAATCGAGACCCGCGACGAGCCGGAGAAGAGTCGATTTGCCGCAGCCGCTAGGGCCGACGAGCGAAACCAATTCCCCGGCAGCAAGCGAGAACGACACGCCATCCAATGCTTGCCGGCGCGAAAGCGGATTATCCGGCGCCGGAAAACTTTTCTTCACGTCACGAACAACCAATGAGGCGGCGTCGACTTGAGCGATTGCTACCATTTGATCACACCTTTTTGCCAGACGAGCACGCGATCGCGGAGTTTAAACAGCAGAGTCATGATTGTTGAAAAGAAAGCCGCCATGATGATCAGGGCGGCGAATACTTTCCCGTATTCCGCCCAACCCTGGGCCCAGCTCACGTACCAGCCGAGACCGGATTTCACACCGACCGATTCCGCCACGACCAGAGTGAGAAACGAGGCGCCAAGTCCCATGAACAGTCCGATGAAAATGTTGGGCAGAGCCGCCGGAATCGCGACACGAAAGATCAGATAGCCCGGACCAGCGCCGAGAGTTCGAGCGACATCGAGATAGGAAGCGCGCGTGTTCGAAATTCCCGAAGCAGTGAGCATCGTGACCGGAAACCAAACCGCGAGTGCGATTAACGCCGCGGAAGAAACAATCGCGGATGGCGCAAGGACCATCGCGAGAGGGATCCAGGCTGTTGCCGGAATTGGGCCAACAACTTTCAGGAGCGGCATTCCCCAATACCGAACCGGGGCAGACCATCCGATACAAACGCCACTAATCAGGCCGGCGATAACTCCTAACGAATAACCGCCCAGCAGCAAAGCAAGCGAATGCCAGGTGCTGTCGAGCAAGAGAAAACGATCATTGATCAAGCTTCGCAACACTGCCGCGGGACCAGGAAAGTAAGGAAGCGGAAGAATTCGAAGGCCGAGGGTGATTACATCCCAAATGCAAATAAAGACAATCGCGGCCGTGAAAACCGGCCACATGTTCGCCATCCAGCGTCGCAAACCTGGCGAGAATCGGCGACCGAGCGCGAGGAGAATCGAGACACCGATCACTTCGACATAAAGCAATTTGTAGGAATGCGCCTCGAGTGGAGGTTCGTTTTTCGCGATGAACAAATGAAGGGCAAACGCGAACGCTGCCGCCACCGGAACCGCCAGCATGGTTCGCCAGCGCAAAACCGAGGGCGGCTCGACAGGCGTGACGGGGACTAATTCCTCCTGAGCTTCCATCGATCCGGACACAGCCCCGAGTTTCGTCCGCTTACTTTTGCGCTTCCAATACCTTTTTCGCCTTGCAGCACGAACCTTCGGTATCGTGAAGAATTAACTCAGCGTACAAGCGAATGTCCTGGTCTGGCGGGACCTGACCGCCGGCAACTTTTTCGACCTGCAAATTTTGCAACCATTCGTCAGTCACGCCGTCCAGATGAACGAAGGCGCGTTTGGCCAGATCGGAAACGTCCGTCGATGGACTCAACATTCCGGCGACTTTCATTTCCGCTGCCGCTGACGAAACGGCAGCTTCGCCGCCGGAAACGCTCGGAACGTAACGCAAATGGGAAAGGGCAACCGTGTTCAGCTCCGGATTTGACGCGAGGTAGCCTTTTTCCACCGATAGTCTCGCCGCCGCTGCAGGATTTGTTTCCACCCATTTTGCGCCTTTAAGCAGCGCGCGCGTCCCCGCCGCCGCCGCCTTTGGATTCAATCGCAAAAACTTTCCATTCACGATGACTGCGCAGCAGTACTCGTCCTTGTAGGGAGCGTCCTGAGCCTGGTCGGCAACGTTCTTCACTTTGCCCTCAGCAATTAACAGACTACCGATCGGCTCCGAATCTGCGATCGCGTCAATTTCGCCTTTGTCGAGGGCGAGACCAAGTTCTCCGGCTGGAAATACGCGCCAGGTAATTTCTTTCGAAGGATCAATCCCATGCGCGCCAAGCACGCGATTCGCAAATATGAAAGGTGGAGTTCCCATTCCGGGGACGCCGATACTCTTGCCGCGGAGATCTCCGATCGAATTGATCTTGCCGTTCACCGCCGCCTGCACCCGCAAACAACCGCGATGAATTCCTCCGGTGAATTTTACATCGAGGCCCTGTTCGATCGGTTTAAGAAAATACATCACCAGGTGATGCGTGATATCGAATCCCCCGAGCGCGAGGATATCTTTATAATTCGCCCATTCACATTTCACCAGACTGACATCGAGTCCTTCCTCTTTGAAATAACCGTTCTCGACTGCGCTAAAGATCGGCGCTTCGCAGGTAATGCCAACATATCCGACGCGGATTTTGTTGGACGTGGAGGCTGAATCGGAATCCTTATGGCCGCAGCCCGTTATACCCAGACCTGCAAGCACCACGACAGCAGTTATTTTTGCTCCCAACATCGATCGCAAGTAATCGGGCGGGTGAGACTTCGTCAACGTTTCTTTCCGGAACCTGTTTCTGGATGACGGAGATAAAGATTCATTCCGCCAACGTCTACGATCCCGAAATTCCAGGACAGATACTCTTCGCCAAGAAGACCAGCGCCTACGTCCGTGACAATGCGCGCGATTACTACTTCGGCATCGGGAATTCGAAAGTCGCCAAGCCTCAGCTCCTGAACCCGGCCGATGTTGATCCCTATCATACCCGCGTCCCTATCGTAGACGCGCGTCTTGAGAGGCAGAAATGAGACGCCGCTGCTACGCGCGATTGGCTCGGCGATCAGAGTACCGCTTGCGCCGGTCTCCACGATCAACTTCGCCGGATGTCCATTGATGCCCGCATCGATCTGTAAATGATGCCGCTCGTCCCAGCGCATCGGAATCCTCACGAACCCCCGCTGACCGAGAAACGCCGCTAGTTTTTGCGATGTCGCTGTCGAGGGTCCTTTCGGATTCACGTAAATCATCTGCCGGCCGCAATCAATGATGGCTCCAAACTGTGTCATCTCGTGGGCTCCGAATAAACCGTCCAAGTGGGGGCCCGGCCCTGCGTTAATCTGGCTTTCATCCGCAACTGTGATCGGAACATCGAGGAATGTGCAGTTGCCCATTACCAGATTAGCGATGTGCGCGACTCCGTAATGTCCCCGTTTCAATCCCCAAATGCCGCCGACTGGGATGTGGCTGTTTCTGACCTCCAAACGCAGCTGCTCAATCGTGCCCCAATCGATCAAAGTTCGCGGCGATCCAGTATCAATCATAAGCGCGGTGCGGCGTCCGTTAATGATGGTTGTAGCAAACAAATGGTTTCCGAGGCGTCGCTGCAATTGCGATCCACCAAAACCTTCACGCTCCAAAAATGTTTTTAATGAAGCAGGCGTGCTTGCAGCAACAGCAGGAGCAGTCACGCCGAGCCAAAGAGCGGCGAAGCCGGCCAGCTCAATAAAGAACCTTCTCATTTCATCCAACCGTCTAAACTTTGTGCAACAATCAACCGGCTACAACAGCTGGTAAGGATCGACATCCACGGTCGCGAGCACGTCCTCCGGCAACGGCAATTTC
>JAJPJU010000289.1 GCA_021324035.1 Spartobacteria bacterium
GCCGACATGGCCGATCTCTTCGGCCTGTTTCACTTTGTCACCCGCCGCCACTGTCGGATACCACAGGCCTGTGTGTTTCGTGTACAGCCATTCGAATTTCGTAAGAACTGTAGAGGCGGCCGTGTCGGCCGCGGCCGTTTTCCTCTTTTCCAATTTCGAATTTGTTTCGGATTTCGAGATTCGAATTTCGGATTTGGTCCCGCCGATCATTCCCAACTGTCTCATGACTTTTGTCACGCCAGTCACCAGCAACTCCACCTGGTCCTCCTGCATCTGCCCCACTCCGCCCGCCTCCGCCAAGATCGCCGGAATTCCTTTCTCCGCCGCGCCGGCATAACTCGATAAACCGCCAGCACCGGCTCGGTGTCCCTTAGAGGGCTGCACCGGTTTCGAAATCGTCAGCACATATGGCAATCCGAACGCCATCGCGATTTCCTTTGAGCGCACGGCTACATCACGAGCTTTCTTATCCGCCAGTCCGGCGTCGGACCGACAAATCACGAACGGCACCAGCGCTTCCGGAATATCGCCGCCATGAAGATCGATGTACGCATCGGCATGAATGACGAACTCGTTGATCAACGCATGCGTCATCTGTTCGGAATAACTTCCGCTCGCATCGCCCGGGAAAACGCGATTCGGATTTACGTTGTCGACCGGACAAACGAACGGCGTCCGCGTCCTGAATGCCGGCAGATTCAAACACGGCATCAAAATCACCGTGCCCGAAATTTCCTTTGGATTGAGGGTTTTGCCTAACCGAATCACCGCCTCAATCGCCGGATATTCGCCGCCGTGGACGCCGGCGTTTACGAACAACACCGGTCCCGGTTTCGCGCCCGCAATTGAAATCACCGGCCGCGGCTCATCCTTCGCCAGCGCCGCACCCGGCAACTTGATCAAATGCCGTTGCGTCGTGCCTGCTTTCAATTCGCCGAGGATCGGAATTTTCACCGACTCATTTTAACCACGAAGATCACGAAGCACACGAAGGTAAACCTAGATTCTTTTGTCGTGAGCTTGGTGTCCTTCGTGGTGGATCTACTGGAGTCCGCTAGGGAGCCGCGGCGACGCCAGCAATTTCCCGAATTCGCTCCACTTCTTCTCCGGATCCTTCCCGGCGCGTTTCTCAATGTAACGCTTCACCATGTCTTCGCCGAGATTGTAATTGATCACGTAACTGCGGTACTTCTGGATGAATTTCATCCGCTGTTGGGCGCGGGCCGGCTCCATCACGTTGTATTTTTGCAGCCACTCAACCGCCGCTTTCTCGTCGATCTCGCCATTGATCCATCTCCTTGCAGCTTCATTCCCGGCGTAATTGAGCTCCTTCATCAAATCTTGCACCGCGTAATATTCATCCGCGCGCGCCGGATCGATCCCCGCCGCCGGAAACAACACTTCCTTCTCGAATTTGATTCGATCGGGCTTGTCCGGAAACGCGACGTCGCGTCCGAAATTCGCCGTCCCTTCCGCGATCAACGATTGCGGCGAGAACAATGCGTAAACCGAAAATTCCATCCAGCCGCGATCGCGGACCAGGTTCTTTTCCAGGAGCGAATTGTAAACGTGATGCCCGGGATAACCTTCGTGGGCCGCGAGATCGACCGCGCGATCGATGAAAATCGGCAGATCGGTGTTCACCTGAATCACGCTATGGAAATTGCCCTTGTACCAATTGTAACCGCCCCACGGTTTATTGGTCACGTACTCGACCGTGAAACTCTCGTTAGGCGGAAGTGAAACATGCGCCAGCGTCCGCGCGCGACATTCCTTGATCGCCGCTTGAAACACGGCATCGAGTTTGTCTTTCGGAATCATGAACGGCTTTCGCCAATTTTCATAGCGTTCCCACAATGGGCCCGTGCCTGGAATTTTCTTTTCCAGCTGTGCAAGGATGTCGTCGAAGTGCGAATCGGGATAAGTCGGCGCCACCGCGTCATAGAGCGCCTTCGATTCATCATCGAACTTTAATTTCTCGCCCTTCAACATCCGCACCCGCGCCACCAGGGCGGAAATCTGTTTCTCCAAATATTCCCGCCGCAACGTCACCATGTCGCCATCCGCCATTCCGGGCGCGCAACAATCCATCTGATCAGATTTTATCGCCGACGCTTTTGCTCCTCCTCTCCCATCGGGAGAGGATTGAGGTGAGGGTCGGTTTTGGTTCAGGGCAGCGTTCGGCGCGGCGAGCTTCGCGCTTAGCTCCATGCTCCCCGCAGCAATCGCGTCGAGCGATTGCTTCTCCTTCTCCGCCTCAGTCTTCCATTCCGCCGGTCCATAAAACGCGTCGACGTAATCCGGATCGTGTTGTCCCAGCGCCAGCACCAGATGCGCGTACTTCTCCGCGACCACATTCATCGGATCGTCCGCCGCCCGCGCGCCTGCGCTCAACGCGATGAGTCCGCACAAAACGAAAGGTAACAGTCGACGCATGGAAGAATCTTTCAGCACAGAGGACACAAAGGTCACGAAGAAACCTATCAGGAATCCAGCGGGGCCGCCCCTTTGCCGCAAACTATAACCAGGGAACTCGATGGCCGAACCAGCCTTCGCCGAAGGCTACGGCTTGGCAAGCTAGCGGGAGCGTTCTCTCAACTCTCAACTATTGCCCAAATGTTAAATGTTTAGAGGCAACCCCAATTTTTCCCCATGTTCTGGTGACGGGTGAGATCTGACCCTGTTCTGGTTTTCGGTGCGGATATTTGCGGCTTGTGTTGGAACGGTCTCCCGCTGTATGACTTAGCCCGAAGGAGACGAAACCAATGAAAAATTCAAACCGCAGTGTGCGTTCAATGCTTCGCTGGCCAACAGCGTCAGCGATTTTTGCAATGGCTGCTGTGCTAGTCTTTGCCCAGTCGGCTTTGCAGTATGACATTGTGCAGGACCAATATGGGAGCATTATCGGTCAACTCGATGGCAATACTTCGGGCGGCATTTCGTCGATTTCCGCGTCACCGACGCCAGCCGACACTATCCACGTGCGTATCAGGCCTTATACGACTCCGCCGCCGGGCGTGAAGTTATCTGCGCAAGCACCGTCTCCCACCGCCTCACCAACGATTGTAACTATACAGGTTTCTACGAACCTCCCAGTTATCTCTTGTGTATCAGGGAATGTTTACAACAAGAGCACGGGCCTTTGTTCTGACGGCAAGCCTCCGTACAAAGTGGTGCCGGTCGGCTCCGTATCCGACCCCGCCGCAAAAACCCCCACTTTGACGTGCGCAGCGCCCAAGGTACCAACATTCTCTGCGGCTACAAAGACGTGGGTGTGCCAGGTGCCGCCAGGTTACAAGGTCAACGTTTTGTAGAACGTTAAGCGGCTGGACTGTCGTTTGGCACCTGCCGGCTTTCTGCGTGCTGATCGCATGTCACTCGCCCGCCGCGCCGTAGCCTTGGCGAAGGCGGGTCACTTTTCTTCGACCTTCTCAAAGAAAATCGAATCAATCGGCGGATTGACTTTGATTTCCTTGATCAGCGAACTTTCGAGCACCTTGCCGGTTTTCAAATCTGTTTCCGATCCGGCGAACGCGAATTGCACACCGCCTACGTTTCGAAAATCCCAACTTTTTTGTTCAATGGTTGTAGGTGTGGGATCGATATCGACATGCAACGGCCGAAAATCGCGGCGACGCGTGATTAACCAGCTGTTTGGATCGACATAGAGCGTTGTTTGATAGCCGTCGCGCAAAGTCAGATGAAGCGCGTAGTAATCGATACCGTCGATTTTTTCTCGGCCGGTGAGTTCGATTCGATGCCCTCGCTGTTTGAGCTCGTGCAAACCGAAGAGTTTTCCCGGCAACTCGATGCCATGTTGCAGCGCAGCCGTAGCTAAAGGCGTTGTCGTTTTAGACTCTTTTCCGTTCCATTCCCAACCACGCTGTCCGTCGAACGCCTCAGTGAACACATGTTTGCCACCGACCGAGACATCGATCCGCATCTTTCCCGGCCTCGCTGCATAATAAACTGCATCAGCCTCGAAACCCGGATCGCTGATGTGAAGACTTACTTTGATCGATTGAACCGCCTCGATCGCCGCGCGGCCGCCGACAGCCGTCGTGTTTTGATCGATCACGTCATCGACTGTTAACTCAGCTCGACCGCAACCCCACAACGCAATTGCGGCGCCTAACAAAATCAATTCGCACCGACGCATCCTGGTCATCCAAGAGTGACGCCGCCAAAGACCAAATTTGTCTGCGCGTCGGGAATCAAACTCTCAACAGCTCAACGTCTTTTTGAAATGTTGCGTTCCGCCGCGATGCGGCAGACCACCTCTCGAGAACGCTATTGATTGCCTAGTGGGAGCGTAATGTTTCGGTGCGACCCCATTTTCTAACACTTTCGTGTTAGGCTACCGAGCATGAAGAAGTTACTTTCACTCTTGGTGATGCTAGCAGTGTCTGGCGCCGCTCAAAATCTTCCCGAGTTTAATCCTTCGAAGCTGCCAAAAGCCGAAAAAGTAATCACCGGTACTTTTAGGGTCGAGACGTTCAAGAATGGTGACGGCGTTCTGTTACTGTTGATCAACAACGAGGAGGCGCAGATGCACGCCATTCCATTTACAGCCGACCAGCTCAATCATCTGATGGTCTATCACCCTGCCAAGGTGCGAATGCCGAATGGAAATCATCGCCCTGCAAATAAAAGTCCAACCGTATTGTCCTAGCTCCGGCTATCACTTAATTCTAGCGAAGACGACTGATTACGAGCCGAAATTCGCGTTCATGCAAACAGGCTTCGTGCAATTCAACATGGTCGAACTCGGGTTGACTGAGAATGCTTTCCAGCTGAACTCGTCGCTCAGACGAAAATCGAAAACCTAGTATAACGCGCGAGATCAGATCCGCCGGAATTGGAACATAATAATTAAGATTGTCATTTCCGGATTCTGCGGCGCATTCCGCGAGCAGCCGCAACTGTCGCCATTCCTGTTCGTAGGCCCAATGAGAACTCTTGCAACGAACGATCGCGCGAGTTTGCGCGCGGTACTGGGGATCATCAAGCTCGATGTTTGGATCGAACATAGCGCGCTTTGTAGTGTACTCGACTTGTTGAAGTTGCGGGCGACGCCAGAAATCGTGTCCGCTGGCAAAGCCGATCACCATACCGGTATGGCAGTTGGCATAGTGGCCCCACATAAGGACGTCATCGCATATATTCGACAAACAAATGACTCCGAACGTCTCGCTAATCATGTTGATGAAACGGCGTCGGAAGTCCTCAGCCGTCTGCGGGTATGTTTCTATAAGTGCCTTCGTCAACGTAGGCGTACGTCGCTGGATTTCTTCTCGAAACGCCGCCAACGATCCCGAAAACTGTCCATTTTTGATCATCTCTGGGTAAATCTCCTGCATCCCTTCTTCATCTAAGACGTGGCGGAAAGCTGTTTTGTATAGAAGGTCTGGAGCCATCTGCGGGGTAAACTCAAATGGATCGTTAAAATGATTCGGCGGCGTCACCTTGAGACGAAGCCGATCAATCACGTCAATAGCGCGAACATCACCGTATTTATATATAAGCTGAGGCATTGATCTGCAGGTCGAGACAAGAAACCGTCGTGCGTCGGTCTAAAACGAAACAGCCGCACCCTTTCGAGTGCGGCTGTCGTAATTCATTTGTTGTTTCGATTTAGTAATCCATGCCGCCCATACCGCCCGGGGGCATTGGAGGACCGGATTTTTCCTTTTCAGGAACTTCCGTGACCAATGCTTCGGTGGTGAGCAACAGACCTGCGATCGACGCTGCGTTTTGCAACGCGCTGCGCGTGACCTTGGTCGGATCGACGATGCCGGCCTTCACCAGGTCCATATATTCGCCCTTGGCGACATCGTAACCTTCGTTGCCTTTGCGCTTCTTCACTTCCTCGACAATGAGCGCGCCTTCCGCGCCGCCATTGTTGGCCAGTGTCCGCAACGGCTCTTCGATCGCGCGACGAACGATCTGAACGCCGACTTTTTCGTCTTCGTTGAGTCCGCGCATGCCTTCGAGAGCTTTCTGGGCCCGGATCAATGCGACACCGCCGCCCGCGACGATGCCTTCCTCGACCGCCGCACGGGTTGCGTGCAACGCGTCTTCGACCCGCGCCTTCTTCTCTTTCATTTCAGTCTCGGTCGCTGCGCCGACGTTAATGACGGCAACACCGCCCGCGAGTTTCGCGAGGCGTTCCTGGAGTTTCTCTTTGTCGTAATCGCTGGTCGTCTCTTCAATCTGACGACGGATCTGAGCCACGCGGCCCTGAATGTCGGCGCCCTTGCCCGAACCTTCGACGATGGTGGTGTTTTCCTTGTCGATTGTCACGCGCTTGGCTTTGCCGAGATCTTCAATCTTGATGTTCTCGAGCTTGATGCCGAGGTCTTCGCTGATCAGTTTGCCGCCGGTTAGCACCGCGATGTCTTCCAGCATCGCCTTGCGACGATCGCCGAAGCCCGGGGCTTTGACCGCGCAGACTTGGAGCGTTCCGCGCAATTTGTTCACGACCAAAGTCGCGAGCGCTTCGCCTTCGACGTCTTCCGCAATGATGAGGAGCGGGCGTCCGGC